>DASWJF010000142.1:0-12692 GCA_036397275.1 Actinomycetota bacterium | reverse complement strand
CGTCACCGACTTCACGTTCATGGTCCGGGAGACCTCGCACATGTTCATCACCGGGCCCGACGTCATCAAGGCCGTCACCGGCGAGGAGGTCTCCTTCGAGGAGCTGGGGGGGGCCATGACCCACGCGTCGCGCTCCGGCGTCGCGTCGTTCATCTCGCAGGACGAGGAGGAGTGCCTGGGCATGGTGCGCCACCTCCTGTCGTTCCTGCCGTCGAACAACCTGGAGGACCCGCCGTCCTACGCCGCCGTCGATGACCCGGAGCGGCGCGACGAGGGCCTCACCCACCTGATCCCCGACTCCGCCCGCGAGCCCTACGACATGCACGAGGTCATCCGCCGCGTGGTGGACGACGGCGAGTTCTTCGAGGTCTTCCCGTTCTGGGCCATGAACATCGTGATCGGGTTCGCCCGGCTGGACGGCCGGACCATCGGCGTGGTGGCCAACCAGCCGAAGGTGCTGGCCGGGACCCTTGACATCGAATCGTCCGAGAAGGCCTCGCGGTTCGTGCGGTTCTGCGACGCCTTCAACGTCCCCATCCTCACGTTCGTCGACGTCCCGGGGTTCCTGCCGGGAACGGCCCAGGAGTACGGCGGCATCATCCGCCACGGCGCCAAGCTGCTCTACGCGTTCGCCGAGGCCTCCGTGCCGCGCATGACGGTCATCACGCGAAAGGCGTACGGGGGCGCGTACCTGGTGATGAACTCAAAGCACCTGCGAGCCGACGTGTCCTTCGCCTGGCCGACCGCCGAGATCGCGGTGATGGGACCGGACGCCGCGGTGAACATCGTGAACAAGAAGGAGATCGAGAAGGCTGAGGACCCGGCGGCCCGCCGGGCCGAGCTCATCGCCGAGTACCAGCGAAAGTTCGCCAATCCCTACGTGGCCGCCGAGCGGGGGTTCGTCGACGACGTGATCGAGCCGGCCGAGACGCGGGCCCGGCTCATCAAGGCCCTTCGGATGCTCGCCACCAAGCGCGAGGCCGTCCCGGCTCGTAAGCACGGGAACATCCCGCTGTGACCGACGAGCCACGGTTCGAGCTGCCCGACGGCCTCTCCCGCGAGGAAGAGCGGGCCATCCTGCTCGCGTTGGAGCGGTACCTCCTTCAGGAGAGCCCTCAGCCCGACCCGTGGGTGATGGCGGGCCGGCTGGACGCCACGGGGTACGGGGTCCTCCAGGCCCGACGGCACATGGCCACCGCATGGCTCGCACCCGCGCGGGCCGGGTTCGTCCGGCCGGGCATCCCCGTGCTGGGCGGCCGAGGCGACGCACGGTAGGACCGGTCGGGCGGGAGCCGGCCGTAGGGGCGAGACGGGGGGCGGCCGTGGGGGCGATCAAGACACCGCTCGCCGTTCAGGGCCGCACGGACGCGCTGGAGGTGTACCGGGACGAGGGGTGCTCGCCCCCCCGGTTCTGGGGGAACGGCCCGGGCGACACATACGGGCGGCATTCCCACGACTACCACAAGGTGCTGTTCTGCCTGGCGGGTTCGATCACGTTCCACACGGGCCGGGGCGACCTCGAGCTCTCGGCCGGCGACCGGCTGGACCTCGAACCCGGTACGGAGCACGGCGCGACCGTCGGATCGGATGGCGTGGAGTGCGTGGAGGCATCGCGATGACGGGCGTGGCGATCCACATCGACCAGCTATGGTTCCAGACGCCGGGCGGGATCGGGACCTACATCCGAAACCTTGTGCCGGCCCTGTCCCGGCAGGATCCCAGCCTGGACGTCCGGCTGTTCCACGCCCGGTTCGACCGGGAAGAGCCGCCGGAGCGGTGGCTGCGCGACTTCTGGGTCGAGGAACTTCCCGCGCCGATCAGGACCCTGTACCCGCGATGGGCACTCACCGGCCGGCCCGCCCTGCCCCCGAGCCTCCAGGCGGCCGACGTGGTGCACGCCACGAACGCTGCAGCCATCCCCCCGACCGCCCCTGTCCAGAAGCTGGTCGTGACCGTGCACGACATGGCCTTCGAGTACTACCCGGGGATGCTCCGCCGGACGTGGCGGGCGATGTACCGGCTGGGGGTGAGGGCGGCGGTCCGGCGGGCCGACGCCATCGTCACGCCGTCCAGGAACACGGCGGAGGATCTGCTGTCACGGACCAAGGTCGATCCCGAGCGGCTGCACGTGGTGCCCCTCGCCTCGTCGCTGGAGCACGGCGGCGCCGACCCCGACGCCACCCTGGCCCGCCTGAAGGTCCCCGAGCCGTACGTGCTGTTCGTGGGGACCCTGGAGCCGCGCAAGAACCTGGTCCGGCTGATCCGGGCCTACCGGCGGGTTGCGACCAGCGGGCTCCCCCACGCGCTGGTGCTGGCGGGACCGCTCGGGTGGCACCACGACGCGCTGATGCGGGAGATCGCCCTGTCGGGCCCCGGCGACATCATGATGACCGGCGCGGTATCGGCGCAGGACCTCGACGCGCTGTATCGGGCGGCCGACGTGTTCGTGTACCCGTCGCTGTACGAGGGGTTCGGGCTCCCCGTGATCGAGGCCATGGCCCGTGGCGTCCCCACGGTGGCGTCGAACACGTCCTCAGTGCCCGAGGTGGCCGGCGACGCCGCCCTCGGGGTGAACCCCCGGTCCGTGCGGGAGATCGCCAAGGCCATCGAGCGAGTGCTCACCGACCTCGACCTCGCCGAGCGGCTGTCGATGCGGGGCAGGCGGCAGGCCGAGCGGTTCTCGTGGGACGAGACGGCCCGCCTCACCCTCCAGGTCTACGAGCACGTCGTGGGGACGAAGTGAAACCGCAGGAACCATACCGGGGCGCGGGTTCGGAGCCCCCACACTCGACTGTTCGCGAGGCACGAGTTGTGCTGTTCCACCGAAAGCCGTCTCCCCACGTATTCAGCATCGAGCAGGTCTTCGAACTCGTCCGGAGCCACCTACCGGAGCGCTTCGAACCGGAGGTGGCGGTCTCTTCCTATCCCAGCAAGGGGTTCCTCGGGCGGGTGCGGAGCATGCTGGAGGCCCGTCGTCGGCAAGGCGACGTGAACCACGTGGTCGGTGACGTCCACTTCCTCGTCCTGGTGCTGGATCCGGCGCGGACGATCCTCACGATCCACGACTGCGAGTTCATGGAACGGGCCCCCCGGCTCAAGCGCTGGATCTATCTCTGGGTCTGGCTCCGACTCCCGGTGTGGCGGTCGCGGATCGTGGTCGTGCCAACCGAGGCCGTGCGCGACGATCTCGAGCGCTACGTGCGCTTCGACCGCAGAAAGGTACGGATCATCGCCGATCCGGTCGCCCCAGTGTTCGTGCCCACCCCGCGACCCTTCAATCGCGAGGAGCCAGTGATCCTGCAAGTGGGGACTCGACCCAACAAGAACCTGGAGCGGGTCGTCATGGCGCTCGGAGGGATCCGATCTCGGCTCGTCGTGCTGGGCCCTCTCACGCAGGAGCAGCGACGGCTCCTAGACGCGAGCCATGTTCGCTACGAGCAGTTCATCGATCTGTCTCATGAGGAGGTCGGGCGACGCTACCGGGATTGTGACGTCGTGGTGTTCGCCTCGACCAAGGAGGGGTTCGGTCTGCCCATCATCGAGGCGCAGGCGAGCGGCCGTCCGGTCGTGGCGGGGAACCGCCCGCCCCTCCCCGATGTGGCAGGGGGCGCGGCGTGCCTGGTCGACCCGTTCGACGTGCTGTCCATCCGAGCCGGGATACGCCGCCTCATCGAGGATGCGGACTACCGGGAGCGTCTCGTCCGTGATGGGTTGCTGAATGTAGCTCGCTTCGAGGCCCGGGCCATCGCCCATGGCTACGCCGCGGTCTACGACGAGATCCTCGCGGCGTCCCCCGCCAGATCCTCGTAGGCGGCCAAAAGGCCTCTGGCGGTCTTCGTCCAGTTGAACGCGGACGCGCGAACCCGGCCAAGGGCGATCAGTTCCCGACGGCGAGCCGCGTCGGTCAGGACGAGGTCAAGCCCCGTTGCGATGGAGTCTGGATCCGATGGATCGACCAGGTGAGCAGCACCGCCGGCCACCTCCGGCAACGCGCCGCCGTTGGCCGCGACGACGGGAACGCCCAGCGTCATCGCCTCAAGCATCGGAAACCCGAACCCCTCGTAAAGGGATGGGTAGGAAAGAACTGCCGCTCCTTCGATCAATGTCCGGCGTGCGCCGTGGCCGACAGGTCCGGTGAGGATCACGCGCTCGCGCATGCCAGGCTCGAGTGACGATGCGACCGCCTCGGTGCTTGGGCGGTCAGGGCCATCGGGACCGGCGATCACGAGATGAAGGTCGGTGTGCCGATTCGCGATGGCGCCGAATGCTTCTACGAGACGGGGGAGGTTCTTCCGAGATTCGAGTCTGCCGAGCGCCAGGATGTACGGGGCCCCACGCAATCGCTCCGACACTGCTGGTGAGAGCGGACTCGCGGGGCCCAGTCGAGGCACACCGAAGGGAACGATCACGAGCCTGCCAGCGCGGCGCAAATCGATACCGAACAGTTCCTCCGATTCTGCGGCGACAGTCTCGGTCGAGCAGTGCAGCCAAGCTCCTCGCGCCAGGGCTCGGCGCAGGATCGGATCGAACAAGCGTACCGACGGCGAAACCATCTCCGGGAAGCGGGCGAACGCGCAGTCGTGAACGGTCACGAGGGAGGGGAGCCGACTCGGTGGAGAGACGAAGCTCGTGGCGTGGATCAAGCGAGCGGGGCGCAGGAGACCGTCGAATTGGGGGTGTTCGGCGCGTCCCCAAGCCCACAGCAACGCACGGGTCGGGACGGGCACTACCCGGGTGCCCCTGGGCATCGTGCGCCGCGCGCCGAGCAGGGCCGCTCCGAACGCGTACGGGATCAGGCGCGGACGATTCGGGGCCCTCTCGAGCGCCGCGAGAGATTCGGCCACAGCGAGTCCGATCCCGGTGCGGACCCCAGCCAGGGCCGTAACATCGAACGCGACTGTCGGCGAGACGTCTGGCACACGCAATTCGTAGCACAGCTACGCGGCGCGGGGTGATCACCGAGAAGGCCCCTCCCGCCGGGGGCGAGCCCGGTCTCCGTAGGCGCGGCAACACCGATGAAGCAGAAAGCCGAAGTTTCGCTGGAGCTGGGCGACGATCGCTGTCGTCCACCCGCGGTCGTTGCTAGACTTCGGCCTTCGGACCCTGGATCAACGGAAACTCACCGAGCAAGGCGTCCGAGAGTTGGGGCCATCCGTATCAGTGGCCCGCGGCCCTGGAGGGAAGGTGCTGTCGCTCATAGGACGGGAGGCCACACGGGTCTCCTACGAGGTAAAGTCCCTCGTCGCCATGTACCCCTGGCCCGCCCTTGTTGCCGCGCGTTGGCGCGGGCGCGGAGCGGTGTTGACCAAGGAGACGGACCTCCTGATCGAGGGATATCCTCGTTCCGGCAATAACTTCGCCGTGGAAGCCTTCCAGCGCTCGCAACCCCAGGCCCTTCGGGTCGCCCACCACGTGCACGCCCCCGCACACGTCCTCGCCGCCATCAGATCGAGCATCCCCGCGATCGTCCTCATCCGCGAACCACAAGATGCGATTCTCTCCTTCGTCATCCGCAACCCGTACATCTCGATCCGTCAGGCGATCCGGGGGTACGTCCGCTTCTACGAGCCTCTGCTGCCTTATCGGGACGGGTTCGTTGTGGGGCCGTTCCCTGAGGTCACGTCCGACTTCGGGAGGGTGATTCGAAGGGCAAACAATCGGTTTGGGACGAGCTTCCACGAGTTCGAGCACACTGAGGAGAACGTCAGAGCCTGCTTCGAGGCGATCGACCGACACTACCGGGTGAACGTGGGGACGGGCCCTGAAGTTGAGCGCATGGTCGCTCGCCCTTCGGAAGCTCGAGAGCGGCTCAAAGACATGCTACGCACGGACTACCGGAACACGCGATTGCAAGGCCTCCGGGAGAAGGCGCAAGCGATGTACGAGCTCTTCGCCGGGGCTGGCAAGCCTGTGCGTGAGCAGCGCTGAGCCCCGCGCGCCGATGGGCATCGCCCGCGGTCGTGAGGGGAACGTTCGCTCGGCCCGCCATCGAGGGGTCCAGAACGGGCCATTCCACGGGAGCCGATGACAACCCGAGTGCTGCTTGACGCCACGACTCTTCCGGCGCGTGCGGCGGGCGTTGGCCACTATATCCTCAGTCTCGTCTCGGAACTGGCCAAGCGACCGGAAGACATCGAGCTCCACGCGACCGTGAAGGCTCGGGACCGCGAACGCGTGGGAAGGCGAGCCCCCGGAGCCACCCTCCACTCAGTCCCGGTCCGGAGCCGCCCCGCGCGAATCGTGTGGGAGCAGATCGGGCTTCCCTCCCTCGCGAACCGGCTGGGCATCCAGGTCGTACATGGTCCGCACTACACCTTGCCGGTGCGCCTAGCGACGCCGTCCGTGGTCACGTTCCATGACCCGACGTTCTTCACACGTCCAGAACTGCACGAACGGACCAAGCTCGTGTACTTCACCAAGATGGCCCGACTGGCCGCGGCGAACGCGACTCGGGTCATCGCGGTCTCTGAGTACTCACGCCGAGGGGCGGTCGAACACGGGCGGGCCGATCCCCATCGGGTCGATGTCGTTCCTCTCGGCGTGGACCTAGACCGGTATCAGCCAAACGGCGAACTGGACGTCGACGAACGGCTCAGAACCCGCCTGGGGATCCGGAAACCCTACTTCTTCTGGATCGGGACGATAGAACCACGCAAGGACGTCCCCACGCTCGTCATGTCATTCGCCCCACTTGTGAGAGCGGGAGCCGAGCTGAAGCTCGTACTGGCGGGTCAGCCTGGGTGGGATACGGCCGAGGTCGAACGGACCATCGAACGGACCGGGATCGGCGGGCGGATCTTCCGTCCCGGCTACATCAGCGAGGAAGAGAAGATCGCGCTCTACCGAGGGGCGGTGGCGTTCGTCTACCCGTCGATCGCCGAGGGCTTCGGGATGCAGGTGCTCGAGGCCATGGCGTGCGGCTGCCCGGTGATCACGACCACCGGGTCAGCTCCCGAGGAGATTGGGGGCGACGCGGTGATGCTGGTCTCATCCGGTGACACGGAGGAGCTGCGCGCCGCGATGGAGCGGGTCCTCCGCGACTCGGATTGGGTCGCGGGACTCAGAAGGTCGGGCGTTGAGCGAGCCAAGAGCTTCAGTTGGGGCCGGACGGCGAACGGCACGCTCGACGTTTATCGTCGAGCCGCGAGGGTTTGAGCCGCAGCTACCGCTCATAGTCGTAGAAGCCCTTACCGCCCTTGCGGCCGAGGAGGCCCGCCGTGACCATCCGCTTTAAGAGCGGCGGCGGCGCGAAGAGCGGCTCCTTGAACTCCTCGAACAGCACGTCGGCCACGTACAGCGCGGTGTCGAGGCCGATCAGGTCGAGAAGCTGGAGCGGCCCCAGGGGGTGCCCCAGGCCGAGGTGGATGGCGGCGTCGATGTCCTCGCGGGTGGCGAAGCCCTCCTCGAGCATCCGCACCGCGCCGTTCAGGTACGGGATCAGGAGCATGTTCACGATGAACCCGGCCCGGTCCCGCGAGAGCACGGCGGACTTGCCAAGGACCGCGCCGAAGGCCCGGGCGAACTCCACGGTCTCCTCAGAGGTGGTGATGGCCCTCACGATCTCGATCAGCCCCATCACCGGCACCGGGTTGAAGAAGTGCATCCCCACGACCTTGTCCGGCCGAGTCGTGGCGGCGCCGAGGTCCACGATGGGGATGGAGGAGGTGTTGCTTGCGAGGATGGCCCCCGGCTTCGTGACCTCGTCGAGCTGCCGGAAGACCTCGCGCTTGGTCTCGTAGTGCTCGGTGGCCGCCTCGATCAGCAGGTCCCGGTCGGCGAGGTCCGCCATGTTCGTGGTCCCCGAGACGCGAGCGAGCGCGGCGTCACGTTCCTGCTCGGAGAGCTTGCCGCGCTCGACGGCTTGGAGCGTGGACGCCTCGATCCGGCTACGGCCCCGCTCGACGAGCTCGGGCGTCGCCTCCAGGTACACCACGTTCAGGCCGGCCCGGGCGCACACCTCCACGATGCCGGAGCCCATGACCCCGCACCCGACGACCCCGACCCTCTTCACGTCCTCAGCCTTCATCGCTTCCTCCCAACGAGCTCCGGGATGGGAGCGTAGCGCGAGCGTGACACGGCTTGGAGAGCCGCCCGGGCGATACTGGCGCTGAAGCGCACGAGGATGACAGGAGGATGCCATGACCGAGGTGAGGATGATCGCGATCTTCGTCGCCGCCGCCCTTGCGGAGCTGGGCGGCGCCTTCGCCGTCTGGCGGTGGCGTCGCGCTGGCGCGCCGGCCGTCTTCGTGCTCGTCGGGCTCGTCGCGCTGCTCGCCTACGCCGTCGTCCAGACCTTCCAGCCGGAGGACCGGTTCGGCCGCGTGTACGCCGCCTACGCCGGAGTGTTCCTGATCGGGGCGATGCTGTGGGGCTGGCTCGTGGACGGGCGGATCCCCGACCGGTTCGACTGGCTGGGCGCAGCCATCGTGCTCATGGGTGTCGTCACGATCCTGTGGGGGCGTCGGCTGTTCGCCTGACCCGGCGGGCCCCATGGCGCGCGGGGAGACGCGTCCCAGACCGCGCGGCCGTCAGCAGACCTGCTGGAGGAGGGGGTACGGGTTCACGGCGCTGCCGATCACGTCGTACCCGTAGGCGCTGTTCGGCCAGTCCGAGGGGATGACGTTGGGGTGCCACTCGAAGTGGTCGTGGTACACGCCGCCCTGCGCGTCCCCGGTGTTTCCGACGTAGCCGATGACCTCGCCGGCCGCCACCGACCCGTTCGAGCCCTCCGAGTAGGCGGACAGGTGCGCGTTGTACACGTACCCGAGCGAGCCGTACACGTACACGGCGCTGCCGCCGAGCGAGTTCCACGACGATCGCGCGATGCCGGCGAACGGCGCCCGGATCGCCGTGCCCAGCGGGGCCACGATGTCGTTCCCCGCGTGCGGGTGATAGCCGCCCGCGTATCGGGGGGCGCCGAACCCGTCGTACACCGCCCGCGGCTGGTCCACCGGACAGAACTTGAACACGCCGTTGCTCACGCCGGACAGGGCCGCCAGCCAGTCACGGTACTCCCGCCCGAGCTTCTCGACCAGCTTCTCCGCCTCGGCCTTCTTGGCCTGGATGTCGTCGTAGATCTCCTTCTGCTGCGCGAACTGCGCCTCGAGCTGAGCCTGCTCTCCCTGGAGCTGCCGGAGCGCCTCCGCCTGCCTGGCCTGGAGCCGTTGCTGTGCTCGGGCCTCCGCCGTGAGCTCGTTCTTCAGGTTCTGAACCCTGTTGGCCAGGTCGGCGTCGGTCTGGGTGACGGCGTCCACGTACTCGAGCCGGGCGGACAGGTCCGAGAGCGACGTCGACCCGAGCAGGAACTCGACCGGGCTCGCCGGGCCCTGCATGAACGTCTCCCGGACCCGATCGTTGAGCTGGGTCTCCACGACCTCGTATCGCTCCTCCGCCCCGGCGAGCCGGCGTTGGGTCTGGAGCAACTCGGCAGTCGTCGCGTCGAACTCGGCCTGGTGTTCGGCCATCTCCTGGGCGAGCGCCGCGGACTCCGCGGAGATGCGGTCCAGCACGGCCTGCTGGTCCTCGATCTGGCGCTCCAGCTCGGCCAGGCGAGCCCTGGCCTGGTCCAGCTCCTCCTTGGGGCCCGCACCGGCAGCAGCCGGAGCGAGCGCGATGAGCAGCAGCAGTGCGACAGCGACGCCCGCCGTACGGCGTCGGGAGAAGCTGAAGCGTCCCCGGTTCGCTCCCATGAAGGGGTCTTTCCTATCGGACGGCGGGCGGAGCGTCAAACGACGCCCCCACAGGGTGCCCTCGATGGGGGCCCATTTCAAACACCTTCGTCGGCGGACCGGGCCCGGCCCTTGAGCGGCCTACAGCTCGGTGCCCGGAAGGCCCAGGTCGCGGGCGATCAGGAGACGCTGGATCTCGCTCGTCCCCTCGCCGATCTCGAGGACCTTGGCGTCCCGGTAGAACCGAGCCACCGGGAACTCCTCGATGTATCCGTAGCCCCCGTGGACCTGCACGGCCTCCCGCGCGCACGTGACGGCGATCTCGCTGGCGTACAGCTTGGCGATGGCCGCCTCGGTCTTGTAGGGGCGACCGTGGTCCTTCAACCACGCGGCCCGGAGGTAGGCGACTCGGGCCGTCTCCACCGCCACCCGCATATCGGCCATCTTGAACTGGAGCGCCTCGAACGAGCCGATGGGACGGCCGAACGCCTCCCGCTCCTTCGCGTACTTCACGCTCTCCTCCAGGCACCCCCGGGCCAGGCCCGTGGCGAGCGCGGCGAGGGCGATGCGCCCGTCGTCGAGGACCTCCAGGAACTGCGCGTGACCCCGGCCCCGTTCGCCGAGGAGGTTCTCCTCCGGCACCCGGCAGCCCTCGAACGCGAGCTCGTGCGTGTCGCTGGCCCGCCACCCCACCTTTCGGTACGCCCGCCCCACCTTGAACCCCGGTGCGTCGGTGGGCAGGACGATGGTGGAGATCTCGCCGTCCCCGGTCACCGCCGCCACCACGCAGACCTTCGACAACGGCGTCCCCGAGTTCGTGATGAACGCCTTCGAGCCGTCGATCACCCACTCTCCGTCCTCCAGGCGCGCCGTGGTCCGGATGGAGCGAGCGTCGGAGCCTCCGCCCGACTCGGTCAGGGCGAACGCGCCCAGGATCTGCCCCCGGGCCATCGGAACGAGCCACCGCTCCTTCTGGTCCTCGGTCCCGAACCGGTAGATGGGGTTGGCCCCCAGGCCCACCGCCGCCTCCAGCGTGACGGCGACCGACGAGTCGAACCGGGCGATCTCCTCCAGGCACAGGCAGAACGTGAGGAAGTCCCCATCGAGGCCCCCGTACCGCTCCGGGAACGGCAGACCGAACAGACCGAGCTCGCCCATCCGCCGCACGACCCCCAGGGGGAACCGCTCCTCCCGATCGTGCTCCTCCGCGACCGGGGCCACGACCTCCTGGGCGAACTCGCGGACGGCTTTCTGGAAGTCCCGCTGCTCCTCGGTCAGGTCGAAGTCCACCGGGCTACGCTTCGACCGGTAGGGGCTCGATGATGACCAGTCGGCGGTGGTGGGCTTCAAGTGTCTGCCGGGCCCGCTCCAGCTCGTCCTCTCCGCCCACTGCGCCGGCCCCGAACAGGCGGCCGATGAACCACGTGATCGAAGCGATCTCGTTCGCCCACCCGCGGCGCCGCTCCATGTCCAGCTGCGACAGCGCTATCCGCAGGGCCTCCTCCCGGTCATCCTCCGCCCGCAGCAGGAGGGTCTCGGCCATCGCCAGGTCCTCGTAGGCCCAGGGCGGGGCGGTTCCCATCTGGGCGGCGGCCTCCTCAAGCACGAGACGAGCCGCCGAGACGTCGCCGAGGAGGAGCAGCAGCCGGCACATCTCGTAGCCGGCCCACGTGATGAGGCTCCGCTCCTTGAGCTCCTTGCACAGACGCAGGGCCTCACGGACGTCGGTCTGGGCGTCCTCGAACCGACCGGCCACGCGGTGGAGCACTCCGCGGGACAAGAGCGAGTTCGCCAGCTCCCACTTCGCCCCGACCTCCCGGAAGATCCGGATGGCGTCCGACAACAGTGGCAGTGCCTCCTCGGGGCGCCACATCCGCCGGAGGGACCCGCCCAACCCATCCTCGGCCACGGCCACCGTGAACGCGTCGTCCATGGCCCGCCCGATGGCCAGGGCCTCCCGCATGAAGCCCTCCACCTCCTCCTCGTCGCCCACGGACGTGGTGGCCACGCCCATCGAGACCAAGGCCCTGGCCTCCACCCAGGGATCGCCTTCGGGGTTGCCCCGGGCCGTCTCCAGGGCCTGTTCGAAGACGTGCCGAGCCTCCCCGAGGTCGTCCCCGTGGTAGTGGACCCATCCCGCGGACAGCAGCGTCCGGGCCAGCGTCCATGGGTCGCCGAGTTCCTTGGCGGCGGCCAGGCCCTGGTCGAACAGACGAGCGGCCTCATCTCGGTCGCCGCGGACGGTGAGCAGGATGTCGCCCAGGAACCGGCCGGCGTGGGCCTGGACCGTGAGCAGGTCCTGGCTCGCGAGCTTCAGCGCCCGTGACAGCAGCACCTCGGCCGCGTCGAACTCCCCCAGCCAATACCGGGCCTCTCCGATGCCGGACAGGATCCAGGCCTCGCGATCGCTCCACTCGCGCTCCGGCCCGGCAAGCGCGAGGGCCCGCTCGTACAGGTCGATGGCCGCCCGGGAGTCGATCCGTCGGCGGGCCAGGTCGGCGGACCGGACCAGCGCGTCCACGGCACGGTTGGCCAACGTTCGATCCTTCGGGTCGAGGTCCAGGGAGGCCTTCGCCGCCTGCTCCAGGTGATAGGCGAGGGACCGCGGGTACCGCGCTGCGGCCTCGGGATCTTCGGCCAGGGCGTCGGCCACGCGCAGATGCAGTCGTTGCCGTTCCCGCTTTGGAAGGCTCTCGTAGGCCACGTCGCGGACCAGGCCGTGGCGGAACCGCCAGACGTCGGGTCCTTCCTCTTCTCGGACCAGAAGCTCCTCGTCCTCCAGCAGCTCGAGCACCTTCTCGTTCGGCTCGGCGATGAGCGCCAACTCCGTGAGGTCGAACGTTGAGCGAGCGAACACCGAGGCCTTGCGGACGAGCTCGCGTCCCTCCGGCGCGAGGTGGTCGATGCGCTCCGCGATCACCGCCTGGACGGTGGGTGGTAGGAGCGCTCGAGGCAGGGGCTCCGCGTCGGAGGAGAGCTCCGCCTCCGCGTGCATCAGCATGCCGGTGGTCTCGACGATAAAGA
>DASWJF010000141.1:0-4379 GCA_036397275.1 Actinomycetota bacterium | reverse complement strand
GAACGCGCCGCGCACGTTGGTGTCCATGGTCAGGTCGTACTGGTCCATGGAGTACTTGAGCAGGAGCCCATCCCGGGAGTAGCCGGCGTTGTTCACCAGGCCGGTCACCGGCCCGAGGGTCTCGCTCACCTCCCGGAAGGCTTCGATGACCGAACCCTCGTCCAGGGCATCGAGGTGGACGATGCGCCCCGTCCCATCGACTGCCTCGATGGCCTGGAGCGCCTCCTTGGCGTCGGTGTCGCTGGTCCGGTAGCCGATGGCCACCTTCCATCCGCCGGCGGCCAGCGCCTCGGCGCACGCCCGGCCGATGCCCCGGGAGCCCCCGGTCACGACGGCGACCTTCACGAGGTTGGTTCTGGCGCGGTCCATCGAAGCAGGTTCGCCCCCCACGCCAGGCCGGCGCCGAACGAGGTCAGCAGCACCAACGCGTCCTGTCCGACCCGCCCGGCCCGCCACGCCCGGTCGAGCGCAATCGGGATGGACGCCGAGGAGGTGTTGCCGACATCCTCCACGTCGACCACGGCCCGGTCCATGCCGATCCCCAGGCGCTCGGCCACGGCGATCATGATCCGCGAGTTCGCCTGGTGCGGGATGAGCAGGTCCACGTCGTCGGGCGTGTAGCCGGACTTCTCCAGCAGCTCGCGGCAGGCGCTCGCCATCTCGGTCACGGCCCGCTTGAACACCTCGCGGCCCGACGGCATCTTGAGCGCGTGCTCCCGGCCCGCCACCGTCTCCGGCGTGGCCGGGCGGGCCGACCCCCCGGCCGGGATGATCAGCAGCTCCGCGGCCCCGCCGTCGGTGCCGAGGAGGGTGCCGACGATCCCGGGCGCGTCCGACGGCCGGAGCACCACGGCGCCCGCCCCGTCGCCGAACAGCACGCACGTGCTGCGGTCGGTCATGTCGAGCACGCGCGAGAGCACCTCGGCGCCCACCACCACGACCGTCTCCGCGGCCCCCGACTCGATGTACGCCGCCCCGGTGGACAGCCCGAAGGAGAATCCGGCGCAAGCCGCGTTGACGTCGAACGCAGGACAGCCGATGCGGAGCTTGCGCTGGGTCCACACCGCGGCGGCGGGCATCGGGGTGTCGGGGGTGAGCGTGGCACAGATCAGCAGGTCCACCTGGTCGCGAGCGATGCCGGCGGCGTCGAGGGCCCGCCGGGTGGCCGCCGCGGCGAGGTCCGAGGTGGACTCGCCGTCCGCGGCGAACCGGCGCTCGCCGATGCCTGTGCGTTGGCGGATCCACTCGTCGCTCGTGTCCACGATGGTTTCGAAGTACGCGTTCGTCACGACCCGCTCGGGCAGCGCCGACCCGACGCCCGCGATGGTGGCGTGGCGACCGGAGGTCACGCCGGCTGCTCCCCGTCGCTCTCCATCCACGCGACGGGCTGGCCAACCGAGACCGGCTGGCCGTCGCGCCCGAGGATGCCACCCAGCCGTCCGTGCATGGGGGCGAGGATATCGTCCGCCGACCCCCCATGTTCCACTCGGGCCACCGGCTGGCCTTTCTCCACCCACTCCCGGCCGCCTCGGAACCGGCGGGGGGGAAGGATCCGCAGCCGGCCGGTGGTCGGCGAGACCATCAGGGTGATGGGCAGCCCGGCCGACTCGCCGAGGTCGGGCTGGGGCTTGGGGTCCGCCCTGCTCACGATGCGACCTCCTCGCTCGCCGCCCGGGCGAAGGCCGCCGCCTCCTCCGGCGAGCCCACGGAGGCGACCCGAAGGCCGGGGAACGCCCGCTTCGCCAGCTTCGAGAGCACCTGGCCCGGGCCGGCCTCGACGAACGCGTCGATGCCGGCCTCGGCGAGCGCCTGCATCGAGCGTTCCCACCGCACCGGCGAGACGACGTGGCGGGAGAGCCCGTCGCGGAGCGCGGCGGGTTGGCCCACGAACCGCGCCGACACGTTGGCCACGATGGGAAACCGGGGCTCTGCGAACTCCAGCTTCGCCAGGGCCTCGCGGATGGGCTCCACCGCGGGCTGCATGAGGGGGGAGTGGAAGGCGCCGGCCACCTTCAGCCGGATGGCCCTGGCGCGCCGGCTCTTCGCGGCCTCCTCGGCTCGCTCGATCGCATCGACCGTACCGGACAGGACCACCTGGTTCGATGCGTTCTCGTTCGCCACGGCGAGGACGTCGCCCCGCCCGGCGGACTCGCAGATCTCGGCGGCTTCCTCTGGGGTCACCCCGACCAGGGCCGTCATCGTCCCGGCCCGGCGGCCCGACGCCATCTGCATGGCCCGGCCCCGGGCCACCACCGCGCCGAGGGCCGGGACGAAGCCCACGACCCCGGCCGCCACGAGCGCGGCGAACTCGCCCAGGGAATGTCCCGCGGCCGCGTCGAAGCGAGCCCCCTCCGCCTCCAGGACCCGGAACGCCGCCACGTCGCAGGCGAGCAGGGCGGGCTGGACGAACTCGGTGGTCGAAAGCAGCCCCTCGTCGCGGCAAGCGGCCACGACGTCCCGTCCCATGGCCGCCGAGGCCTCTTCCATGACGGCCCGGCCCGCCTCGTGCTCGGTCCAGGGGTCGGCCATGCCCGGGAACTGGGATCCCTGCCCGGGGAACAGGACGGCTACGGCCAACGCGCTCCTCCCCATGCGCGAGCGGTCATCCTCTGCTGTTGTGACCCTACTCTGGGGGCGAGGGTTACGCACTCGGGGTTGCGCTCCGGCGCGCCCCAGGTTGCCACTCCGACCCCCGTCCTGTAGAACAGTCGCGAATCCGAATGGCCGAGAGGGTTCGACGAAGTCTTGTGCCCCAGCGTCGCGGCAGCATGGGCGCCGAGGGAATCTTCGGGTTCCTGGGTCAGGACATGGCCGTCGACCTGGGGACCGCGAACACGCTCGTCTACGTTCGGAACAGCGGCATCGTGCTGAACGAACCCTCGGTGGTCGCCATCAACACGATGACCGGAGCCATCGTGGCCGTGGGCAACGAGGCCAAGCGGATGATCGGCCGCACCCCGAGCCACATCCAGGCGGTCCGGCCACTGAAGGATGGCGTCATCGCGGACTTCGACGTCACCGAGAAGATGCTTCGGTACTTCATCCAGCGGGTGCACAAGCGTCGCCTCCTGGCCAAGCCGCGCGTGGTGGTGTGTGTTCCGTCGGGATGCACGGGCGTGGAGCAGCGGGCCGTCGAGGAAGCCACCATCGCGGCCGGGGCCCGCCGCGCGTACATCATCGAGGAGCCCATGGCCGCCGCGATCGGCGCTGGCCTCCCGATCCACCAGCCCATCGGCAACATGATCGTCGACATCGGCGGCGGCACCACCGAGGTGGCCGTGATCTCCCTCGGCGGCATCGTGACCAGCACCAGCCTGCGGATCGGGGGTGACGAGCTCGACGAGGCCATCATCAGCTACGTGAAGAAGGAGTACTCGCTCCTGCTCGGCGAACGCACGGCCGAGGCCATCAAGCTCGCGGTGGCGTCCGTGTACCCGATGCAGGAAGAGCTGATCGCGGAGATCCCGGGACGGGACCTGGTGAGCGGCCTCCCCAAGACCATCCAGATCTCGGACAGCGAGATCCGCCAGGCCATCGAGGAGCCGGTCACCTCGATCATCGACGCCATCAAGTCAACCCTCGACCGGACGCCCCCCGAGCTCGCCGGCGACATCATGCACAGGGGCGTCGTGCTCACCGGCGGCGGCGCGCTGCTTCGAGGATTGGACAAGCGGCTCCGGCACGAGACCGGCATGCCGGTCCACATCGCCGACAGCCCGCTGTCCTCCGTGGCCATCGGGTCCGGCCGGTGCCTTGAGGAGTTCGAGATCCTCCAGCGGGTCCTGGTGAGCCCGTCCCGCGGGTAGCGGGATGGCGCTTCCCTCCAGAGCTCGAAGCGCACGGCTCCTGGTCGTGGCCCTGGTCTCGTTGTCGCTCGTCACGATCACCGTGGACTACCGGGAGGGCGAGGACGGACCGCTCGCAGGCCTGGGCCGCGTCGCCATCACACTGATCAGCCCGCTTCAGGAGGCGGTGTCGAAGCTCACGGATCCCATCGGCAACTTCTTCTCCACACTGATCCGCCTCCCGGCCATCCGCGCCGAGACCGAGCGGCTTCGGGACCGGGTGGCGGAGCTCGAGTCGCAGCTCGGGACCACGGTCACCAACGAGCAGCGTCTGCACGAGCTCGAGGAGCTCTTGGCGGTCCAGGAGAGTCTGGGCCCGAACGTCGAAACGCTGGCCGCGCAGATCATCGCGAGCGGAGTGTCGAACTTCGAGTGGACCCTCACGATCAACACGGGCTCGAGCGACGGTGTTCTGATGGACATGCCTGTGGTTGCGAGCGGCAAGCGGCTGGTCGGCCATGTCGTGCAGGCGACGACCGACTCCGCCGTCGTCCAACTGATCGTTGACCCCGACTCGGCGGTGGCCGCTCGCTT
>DASWJF010000140.1:0-3639 GCA_036397275.1 Actinomycetota bacterium | reverse complement strand
CACGGCGTCGTCGATGGGGGTGCCCAGGAACACGATGCGTTCCTTCAGCAGCCGGGAGTAGATGTCGAACGAACGCTCGCCGCGGCTGGTCTGCTCGACGACGACGGGAACGAGGTAGTCCTTCATGTCGCTCATGACTCGCCCTCCGCTCGGTCCTCTCCTGGAAGCTCGGACGGTTCCTCGGCCTTCGCGGAGGCCTCGTCCGCCGATGGGCTCTTGCCTACGGAAACGATATCGGCATGCTCGACGAGCAAATCGAGCGCCTTTGTCCGGATGATATCACCGGCCAGTGTTACAACCTGGCCGGTTCGCTCGAGCGTCCGGGCCACGTCCTTGGGGTCCCGCCCCAGAGACCCGGCGAGGAGCGAGATCTCCCGGCCGAGCTCCTCCGCCGTGACCTCAAGGTCCTCACGGCGGGCCACGGCCTCCAGCACGAGGTCGGCCTTGATGGCCCGGACGGCGTGGGACCGGGCATCGGCCCGGAACCGGAGCTCGTCGAAGCCCTGGGCGTCGAGGACCTGCTGGAGGGAGAGCCCCGCCTGCTCGGCCCGCTCCCGGGCGTGGGCCACCCGGTGCTCGGTCTCCTCGTCGACCAGGGTCTCCGGGAGCTCGACGTCCACCCGGTCCACCAGGGCCTGAAGGACCCGGTCGCGGACCTCGGCGTGGGCCGCCCGCTCCTTGCTCTGCGTGAGCTGGTCCCGGAGGCTTCCCCGCAGCTCCTCCAGGGTGTCGAACTCCGAGGCGGTCTTGGCGAAGGCGTCGTCCGCCGGGGCGAGCTTCTTGGCCTTGACCTCCTTCACCAGGACCTGGAAGGCGACCTCCTGTCCGGCGCGCTCCCCGAACCGCCGGTCCAGGGTGGTGTTGAACTTCAAGATCTCCCCGGCCCGCCTGCCCTCGAGCTCCCGGTCGAGCGTGTCCACGAACTCCTCCGAGCCGATCTCGTACAGGTAGTCGGGCCGGGTGGCCTCCGGGACCTCCTGGTCGTGGACATGCGCCCGGAGGTCGATCACCGCGTAGTCACCCTTGCGAGCCGGGCGCCCGATCGGCTCAAGCTCGGCGAACCGGTCGCGCAGGCGGTCGATCAGCTCGTCCACCTCCCGGTCCGTGACGCCGACGGAAGGGCGCTCGACCTTGACCCCCTTGTAGTCCCCCCCCTCGTCCAGGGTGAGCCGCGGACGCACCTCCACGGTGGCCGTGAACACGAGGGGCTTGCCCTCCTCGACCTGCTCGAGCGAGATGTCGGGATCGGTGATCGGCGCGAGCTCGTTGCTCCGGATGGCCTCCCGGTAGTACGTGGGGACGGCGTCCTCCAGGAACTCGGCCACGACCGCATCGCGCCCGATCTGCGCGTCGATCACCCTCTTGGGAACCTTGCCCTTGCGGAACCCGGGAACCTTCACCTGCTGGGCGATCTTCCGGTAGGCGGCCTCGAGGTCCTTGTCGAACCGGTCGGGAGGGACCTCGACGGTGAGCTTGACGGTGTGCCGGTCGGTCTCTTCCACTGTGGTTTGCATCGGAGCAACGAGCGTATCGGAAAATCCCTCTCTGCCGGCGCGGCCGGGCCGTCCGGTATCGTGCGACCGTGTTCGAGGACGAGCTGGCGTTCGCGGGCGAGCTGGCCGATGAAGCGGGTCGGATCGCACTCTCGTACTTCGGTGGTGAGCTCGCGGTGACGCTGAAGGCGGACCGCACGCCCGTCACCGAGGCCGACGTGCGGATCGAAGCCATGGTCCGGGAGCGGGTGAGGGAGCGGTTCCCGGGCGACGCGGTCCTGGGAGAGGAGGGCGGCCTGGAGGGCGGAGGCGAACGCCGGTGGATCGTGGACCCCATCGACGGCACGAAGAACTTCGCCGACGGCGTCCAGATCTGGGCGAACCTCATCGCCCTGGCCATCGACGACGAGCCGGTCATGGGGGTGGTGAATGCGCCGGCCCTGGGCGAGCGGTACGAGGCCGTCCGCGGCGGCGGCGCCCGGCTGAACGGGAGGCCCATCGAGGTCTCCCGGGCGGACCGGGTGTCCCGGGCCTTCGTCGTGTACTCGAGCGCCGGCCTGTGGCTGGGCGCGGAACGCCCCGAGCCCCTCCGCGACCTGCTGCGTGAGGCCCGCCGGAACCGCGGGTTCGGCGACTTCTGGGGGCACATGCTCGTGGCCCGGGGCTCAGCCGACCTGATGCTCGAGCCGGAGCTTGCCACGTGGGACTTCGCCGCGTTAAAGGTCGTGGTCGAAGAGGCCGGCGGCAGGGTGAGCACGTTCGATGGGAAGCCGCTGGAGCACGGGGGCAGCATGCTCACGACGAACGGCGTGCTCCACGACGAGCTGGTGGCCCGGCTCTCCGGCCGGACCCGCTGATCAGATCCGGAGGCGCTCGATCCCGCCGCCGGCCCGCTCGAGCACCAGCGCCGCGGCCGCGACGTCCTGAACGCCGAGGCCGGTGAGGTCGCACACCGTGAGCTGGTCGTCCGAGGTTCGGCCCGGCTTCAGGCCGGCCGCGACCTCCCCCAGCTCGGCCGCGACGTCCGGGGACGGGATCATCCCGGCGTCGAGCGCGTGGTGCAGCTCGCCGATCTGCGCGCACTGGTCCCGGCTGTCCACGACCAAGACGTCCGCCCGAGCCAGGGCGGCGGCGTCCAGCTCCTGTTTGTCCGGGCCGTCGCTGCCCACGGCCATCACGTGGGTGCCCGGGGAGAGCCAGTCCGCCCGGACCAGCGGCTCGTGGCTGGCAGTGCACGTGATCACGACGTCGGCGCCCTCCACCGCATCACGCACGGTGGCGGCGACCCCGTATGCGCATCCCTCCGGGAGCCCGGGGCGCTCGCGCAGCTCGTCAACGCATGCGCGCGCGTGGTCGGGGTCCCTCCCCCACACCCGCACGTCGAGGAACGTCCGGACGCACGCGAGGGCGTCGAGCTGGTACCGAGCCTGTGCGCCGGTGCCGACCGCCGCGACCGAGGCAATGGACCGAGGTGCGAGATGCCTGGCTGCGACGCCGCCCGCCGCGGCGGTCCGGACGTCGGTGATGTGGCCGTTGTCGAGGAGGAAGGCCGCAGGAGCCCCGTTCGCGGCGTCGAAAACGACCACCAGACCATCGACGGCGGGTAGGCGGTTCGGCGCGTAGAACCCCGACGACACCTTCACCGCGTAGAACGGCTCCTCCAGGATGTGCCCGGCCTTCACGTGGATCTCCCCGCCCGCCTCCGGTACGTCGAGGTGGATCACGCCCGGCAACTCGGCCCTCCCGGTCGAGTAGGCCACGAAGGCCCGTTCCACCGCATCGATCAGCGACGGCATGTCGAGGGCCGCGCGGACGTCGGCCTCCCGGAAGATCAGGACCTCCCGGCTCATGGACGGAAGCGTATCGGGCTCGGACGGTCAGCCAGCGAGATCGGGCCCCGGGCCGGCTGCCGTCACCGGCGGGCCAGGGCCGCGTCGGCGTCGAGCGAAGAGACCCGCCGCCGGCGGTAGTTGCGGAGGGCGAACCGGTCGCAGGCGGTCTCGGCCGCCGACTTCCTGCCCAGGCGCTCGTGGAGGTACCAGTGCATCCACTCGTGCAGGTACAGGTACCGGAGCACCTCCCGGGGAGTCCGGAAGGTCACGCCCTCGGTCAGCCAGATGAACCGCATCCCCTTGCCGGGCCGGCG
>DASWJF010000139.1:0-5524 GCA_036397275.1 Actinomycetota bacterium | reverse complement strand
AGGCGGTCTGATAGATGGCCTGTGGAGGGAATGCAGTGGACTGTTCGTCTGCTTCTGAGCTGGCGGGCAGGGACTCGAACCCCAACTTCCAGGGCCAGAACCTGGCGTCCTACCATTAGACGACCCGCCACCGGGCGAACTTCAATGCTACCCGGCGCCGCTCGTCACGACAGGGGACTGGCGGCGAGCGGTTCCAGCCATCCTCGCTCACCGACCGGGAGCCCCACTGCTCCCTCGGGGCTCGGTCCGAAGGAAATGGGTCCGTTTGCGGTGGCAGTTCGCACAGACGACGTCGCACTTCGCGATCTCGACCCTGAGCGCATCTTCAGAGTATCGCCCAAGAGCATCCCGCCCGATGTTGAATCGTTTGTTGCCACGTGTGCGATGGTCGAAGTCCATCACGTATGGCGGGTAGGGGGCGCCGCAGTCCGTGCATGGTCGATCCTTCGCTTCGCGGATGATTTGCCGGAGTACATCACGGCGGCGTTGGTTGCGGGCCTTCGCGGATGCTCTGTACTTGGCGGCGTTCAGCTCGTAGTGGAGCCTGAGGTACTCGCGGTGACATATCGCGCAGTACGACTGCACCGAATCGCTGCGGCGTCGGTTCCTCGGGAAAGCGTGAAGAGGCTTCGCGACGCCACATCTCGGACAGGTCTTCATGCCAGGATGCTAACCATGGGGTCTGACACGAACTTGTCGGGGCCGCCTTGACGGGATCCGGCGGCGGCGGGCGAAACCGCGTCGTGATCGTGGGCGGCGGCTTCGGCGGCCTCGCGTGCGCCCGGGCGCTCGACGGCGAGCCGGTGGACGTCCTGCTCCTCGACCGGCACAACTACCACCTGTTCACGCCGCTCCTGTACCAGGTGGCGACGGCGCTCCTGAACCCCTCGGACATCGCGCACCCGCTGCACCGGGCGTTCCGCCGGTCACGCAACGTCCGGTTCCGGCAGGCCGCCGTGTCCGACGTGGACCTTGACCGGAAGGTGGTGCGCACCAGCTCCGGGGACGCGCTCCCTTACGACACGCTGGTCCTGGCCACCGGCAGCGCGAACGACTACTTCGGGAACGCCGAGCTTGCCGCGCGGACCATCGGGATGAAGGAGCTCGGCGAAGCGATGCGGCTGCGGAACCATGTCCTGGCCTGTCTGGAGCACGCGTCACAATCGTCATCCATCGACGAGCGGCGGGTGTGGCTCACCTTCGTCATCGTGGGAGGCGGTCCGACCGGCGTCGAGTACGCGGGCGCGCTGGCCGAGCTCCTGCGGCTCGTGCTGGGGCGGGACTTCCCCGACCTGGCGCCCGGGCTGGCCCGGATCGTCCTCGTGGAGGGGCAGGACCGGCTGCTCGGCGCGTTCCATCCGAGGCTCGGCGAGTACGCCGAACGGATCCTCCGCGACCGGGGGATCGAGGTCCGAACCTCGGCCTTGGTGGAGAAGGCAACCAAGGAGCTGGTCGTCCTGTCCTCCGGCGACGAGATCCTCAGCCGCACGGTCGTGTGGTCGGCCGGGGTTCGGCCCGAGGACCCGGTCCGCTCGCCCGACGCGCCCCGGAGCCGCTCCAGGCGCCTGGAGGTGGACGGCCATCTCCGCCTGGCGGGAAGATCCGACGTGTACGTGATCGGCGACGCCGCGTCGGTGACTCACCGGGGCGGCGAGCTGGCCATGCTCGCGCCGCCGGCCATGCAGGAAGGGCGGTACGTCGCCCGGTCCATCCTGGACCGGGTGCGCGGCGTCCCCGCTCAGGGACCGTTCCGGTACCGGGACAAGGGCACCATGGCCACCATCGGGCGTAACGCCGCGGTTGCCCAGGTGGGCAGGGTCAGGTTCCGCGGCTTCCTCGGGTGGATTGTCTGGCTCGTCGTCCACGTCTACTACCTGATCGGGTTCCGAAACCGCCTGGCGGTCCTGTGGTCGTGGGGATGGGACTACCTCCGGCGCGACCGTCCCATCCGCCTGATCATCCGGAGCCACGGCGATTCGCTGGCCGACGAGTTCGAATCGGGACACTCGGGCCCGAACGACATCACGAAGGGCTGAGCCCGCTGGTCAGCCCGGCGACTTCGTCGGATGCGCGTGATCGTGCACGTGCGCCTCCCGCCGATGCTCCTTCTCCATATCGTCGTGCGGGAGGTGGACGTGCTCCACCTCTGCATGGTTGTGCGCGTGGGTGTGGGTCGAGAGCAGGTGCGTCCAGTTCTCCCCCTTGTGCAGGTAGTGCGTGATGTGGAAGTGCTTGTGCCCGTGCTCCATCGCGTCGTGGTGATGCTGGGACTCGACCGTCATCGCGCTCCCCCCTCGCTCGTTCCCCCGGCCATCGTAAGGGCCATGAGGGCCTTGCCGGTGTGCAGGCGGTTCTCGGCCTCGTCGTAGACCACCGAGTGCGGGCCGTCGATGACCTCGTCGGTGACCTCGCTCCCCCGGTCGGCCGGCAGGCAGTGCATGTACAGCGAGTCCGGCCCGGCCAGCGACATCCGCCGCGCGTCGCAGATCCAGTCCCGGTACTTGGCG
Organism: Actinomycetota bacterium; assembly: GCA_036397275.1. GTDB lineage: Bacteria > Actinomycetota > UBA4738 > UBA4738 > HRBIN12 > AC-69. The sequence goes on along the minus strand of DASWJF010000139.1, from coordinate 3,017 downwards.
GCGTCGGCCAAGGCTGCGCGCTCGTCGGTAAACAGGTCCAGGCGGCCCCAGGACTTCGGGTAGACCACGTCAGCCCCCTCGAACGCGGCGTCCATGTCGTCAACGGACGTGATCTTCCCGCCGCCGGCCGCCGCGGCCTCCTCGGCCCGCTTCACCACCTCCGGCATCAGGTCGAAGCCGGGCGGGTGCGCCAGCACCACGTCGATCCCGAACCTCGGCAGCAGCATCAGCAGTCCCTGCGGGACCGAGAGCGGCTTCGCGTAGGAGGGGGCGAACGCCCACGAAACCGCCACCCGAAGGCCCCGGAGGTCCCGCCCGCGCCGCTCCCGCATCGTCATCAGATCGGCCAGGGTCTGGGTGGGGTGATCGACGTCGCACTGGAGGTTGATGACCGGGATGTCCGCCCACCTCGCCACCTCGCGCATGTAGGCGTTCCCCTCGTACGGCACGAGGTCGTGGCGGATGGCCAAGCCGTGCCCGTAGCGCGACAGGATGATCCCCATGTCCTTTGGGCTCTCCCCGTGCGCGACCTGGGTCTTGTCGGCGTCGAGGAAGTGCGCGTGCCCCCCGAGCTGGGTCATGCCGGCCTCGAACGCGTTCCGCGTTCGAGTGGACTTGTCCAGGAACAGCATGAACAGCGTCTTCTCCGGCAGCAGCCGGTGGGGCTCGCCCCGGGCGAATGCTTCCTTCAGCTCCGCGGACAAGGCCAGGGCCTCGTCGATCTCCTCGGTGGTCCAGTCCACGGTCTCGATGTAGTCGCGGCCCCGAAGCGTGGCGCGGTCGATCACTTCTGTCCCTCCCCCGACTTCCCGATCTCGCTCTGCACGGCGCCCTGGCCGAAGTAGGCGGGGATGGGCTCCGGTCCCGGAACGTCCGGGACCGGCGGCCACAACCCTCTGGCGGCCGGGGTGCGAAGGCCCACGATGTCGTCGGGACGCACCGGCGCTCGGTTCAGCTCCCGGCCGGTGGCGTCGCGGATGGCCGCGACGATGGCGGCGGGGGCCACGATCGTCGCGCTCTCGCCCACGCCCTTCACCCCGTACGGCACGTCCGGCTCGGGGTCCTCCACGATCTCGGTCACCACGGGGGGCATGTCGAGGATGGTGGGGATCAGGTAGTCGGTGAACGACGCGTTCTTGATCAGGCCGTCCTCCACCTGGATCTCCTCCAGCACCGCGAGCCCAAGGCCCATGGCGGTGCCGCCCTCGCTCTGGCCTTCCACCCCCTGCGGGTTCACGGACCGGCCCGGATCCATGGCCGAGGACACGTGGACCACCCGCACCAACCCCAGCCCCTCGTCCACCTCCACCACAGCCCGCTGCGCGCAGAACGAGAACATGACGTGGACGTCGCCCTGCCCGAGCTGGTCCATCTCCGTGGTCCGGCGATGGCGGAACACCCGGGTGGCGGTGATTGGCTCCTGCACGAAATCCCGGACTTCCCCCACCGGCGCGCCGTCCGACAGGATCACGCCGTCCTCCACCGCGAGCTTGCCCTGGGGCTTCACCGACGCCCGGACCCGCCCGAACAGTTCCTCCCTCACGGCGCGGCAGGCGAGCTGAACGGCTCCGCCGCCCATCAGGGTCTGGCGCGAGGCGGAGGTGGATCCGGCCGAGTCCACCTGCGTGTCGGCCAGGTGCAGCCGCACATCGCCGACGCCGAGCTCGGTCCGGGCCACCTGCACCAGGACCGTTGACAGCCCCTCGCCGCACTCCACGCCGGCGCTGTGGACCTCGGCGACCGGTCCCCCGGGCCCGGCCCGCAGGGTGACCCGGGCTTCGTGGAAGTCGTCGAACCCCTCGCTATAGGCCACGTTCTTGTAACCGAGGGCGAACCCCACGCCGCGACGGAGCGACTCGCCCCGGCTCACGTTGCCGGCGCCGCCGGGGAACGTGATGGGCTCCCGCATCCCCGGCGCCTCGGACCGGGGCAAGGGGACGGCCCGAGCGCGATCGATCAGCTCGCGGACCGGCGCGCTCCCCCCGATGACCTGGCCGGTGGGCAGCACCGACCCGGTCTTCACCGCGTTCAGCAGGCGGAGCTCCACCGGGTCCATCCCCAGGGCCGCCGCCAGCTTGTCCATCTGGGCCTCGTGAGCGAAGCACACCTGGGGCGCGCCGAACCCCCGCATGGCCCCGCACGGCGGGTTGTTCGTGTACACGGCCGTCCCCTCGAGCAGCGCGTTCGGCACCTCGTAGGGACCGGCGGCGAACGTCGTGGCGTTGCCGATCACCGCCGTCGAGGACGACGCGAACGCGCCGCCGTCGATCAGCACCCGCGCCCGGACGTTCACCAGTCGCCCGTCCCGGGTGGCGCCCGTCCGCATCCAGATCCGCGAGGGGTGCCGGTGGACGTGGGCCAGGAACGACTCGGCCCGGTCGTAGGACATCTTCACCGCCCGCCCAGTGTGCAGCGCCAGCATGCAGGCGTGGATGTGCATGTGGAGGTCCTCGCGGGAGCCGAAGGCTCCGCCCACGCCGGCCAGGTACAGGCGCACCTTTTCCTCGGGCAGCCCGAGGCACGGCGCGATCTGCTTCCGGTCCACGTGCAGCCATTGGGTTGAGACGTGAAGGTCCACGCCGCCGTCCTCGGCCGGGACGGCCAGGCCGGCCTCGGGCCCCAGGGCCGCCTGGTCCTGCATGCCGGTCTCGTAGTAGCCCTCCACCCACACGTCGGCCTCGGCATCGGGATCGCCGTGGACGATCCGGACGTGCCGCAGCACGTTGCCCCACTCGTGGAGCCGGGGCGCGTCGGGCGAGAGCGCCTCCTCCATGTCCGTGACCGGCGGCAGCACCTCGTAGTCCACGGCGATCCGTCCCGCGGCCCGCCGGGCCAGCTCGGGGGTCTCGGCGGCCACCACGGCCACCGGCTGTCCCGCGTACAGCGCCCAGTCGGAGGCCAGCACGGGCTGGTCGGCGAACTCCAGCCCATAGGTCTTCTTGCCCGGGACGTCGTCGGCGAGGAGGACTGCGTGCACCCCCGGCGTGGCGAGCGCCTGCGAGATGTCGACCGACCGG
>DASWJF010000138.1:0-5340 GCA_036397275.1 Actinomycetota bacterium | reverse complement strand
CATGGGGATGTGGACGTCGAAGATCTTGTCCTCCATCTGCATCGTGTGGATGCGGGACTCCAGGTTGGTCTTGACCTTGTTCTCGTAGCCGGCGTAGGTGTGGACCACGTACCAGTCGCCGGGCCCCTTGAAGGGGTCCTTGACCGTGGTCTCGGTGACCTCTTCCTCGGCCGGCGGCGCCTCCGCGGCCGCCTCTGCGATCGCCTCGGCCTCCGCCACCACGCGTTCCGCGTCGGGGAGCGGGGCGTCCTCGCCCGTCTCGGCGTCCTCGCCCGTCTCGGCCGTCTCTGCCGCCGGCTCCTCTGGCCCCTCCGGCTCTTCGGGCTCCTCCTGGTCGGGAGCGGGAACTTCCAACGCCCCGGCACCGGACTCGTCGTCGCGCGCCACGTCCTCCGCCTGCGGGGCGTCGGACTCCTCCGGCTCGCGGGCCTCGGGCTCGCGGGCACCTGGATCGTTGGGGGCATATTCGGGCGAGGCCATGTCGTCTGGGGATCCGTTCATCGTAGTGGGTGATGCCTCTAGCCGGTTCCGAACACCTTCAGCACGACCTTGGAGAACAGGAAGTCCAGCCCGAACACGAACGACGTCAGCACGGTCACCGACACCAGCACGACCACCGTGTAGGCGATCAGCTCCTGTCGGGTGGGCCAGTTGACCTTCTTCAGCTCCTGCCGGACCTCTTTCAGGAACTGCCTGGGCGAGGTCCGCTTCCCCTTCTCCTGGGACGCAGCGCGCCGGCTGGTGGCGGCCGCCGCGGCACGATCCATGGTCGTGCCCTGGCGGCGCTGCATCCGCTTCATCTGCCTGTTCATCGTGCTCCCTTGCAGGGGCGGAGGGAATTGAACCCCCAACCGCCGGTTTTGGAGACCGGTGCTCTACCAGGTTGAGCTACGCCCCTCCGCGTTACTGCCCGGCCGGAGGTCGGGGACACCAACGATCGAGTATAGGGGGCCCCGGTGGGGGCGGCAAAGGAGCCCGGGGACGCCGCTCACGAGGACCGGACCGCTTCGGTCGCGCGTGAAGGGTCCCGTTAACCCCCGCATGGAAGCCCGCCGCCCCCAAGCCATGGACGCCGGTTTGTTCCTGCTCGCGGTGGCGGTCCCCCTGGCCTTCTTCCCGCTGTCAAGCGCCCCGTTCGCAGACGCCAAACTGGTGCTCCTCACCCTCGGCACGCTGCTCCTGTGGGTCTCGGGGGTCCCCGTGGACCGCCGCCTGGCCCTACCGGCGGGCGTCTGGATCGCCGTCGTCGTGGCGGCGGCGCTCACAGGTGTGGACCCTCGGATGAGCATCATCGGGGCGGCCGATCACGGGACCGGGCTGATCATGCTGGCGGCGTGAGGGTCCCTGGTGGTGCTCGGACCGAACATCCCACCCGACGCGGTATCGCGGATGCGAGGCTGGCTGGTGGGAGCCGGCCTGGTGGTCGCGGCGGTCGCCGTGGGCTTCCGGGTGGCCCCCGATCTGTTCGACCGCGTCGTGAGCGACCTCAGCTTCCGGGGATCGACCGCCGGGAACCCGGTCTTCGCCGCGGCCTTCCTGGCCGCGTGCATCCCGGCCGCCATGGGATCGAAGGGCGCGACGAGACGCTGGCTGGTACCGGTCCTCGCGGTCCTGGCCCTGGGGTTCGCCGCGAACGGCGAGCGCAGCTCGCTCGTGCTCCCGTTCGTGGCCCTCGCAACGTGCCTGTGGCCCATGCGGGCGGATCGGGCGCGGGTCTTGCTCGCCGGAGCGACCTTGGCCGTCGTCGTCTCCACCTGGATCCTCCTGGTCGCTCCGTTCCTGCGGAGCGCCTCGCACGAGGTGTCCGAAACAGCCAGGCAGTTCGACACGCTGACCGGCGAACGGCAGCGCCTGGCCGTCTACACCGCAGACCTCCGTGGGTTCACTCGCCGGCCCGTCCTCGGCTGGGGGCCGACGAACACGTGGAGCGCGTTCCTGAGCTCGGCCACGCCCGAGGAGATCGACACGGCCGGGCGTGGATGGGCGGAGGCGCACAACATCCTCCTCGAGTCGCTGGTGACGACCGGCCTCGCCGGTACGGCCGCGTTCGTGTGGCTGGTCCTGAGGATCGCCCCCCGGATGGCTCGCCCTCCCTCGGGCGCCGGATGGGCGGCGGGCGCGGTCCTCACCCTGGCCGTGTTCCACTTCTACGAGCCGCTCAGCCTCACGGTCACGCCACTCATGTTCCTGTTGGCCGGCGTGAGCGCCCGGGCGCCGGACCGAGCCACTGCTCCGCAGCCGGCGGCGGCACCGGAGCGGACGCTCGGCCCTGAGAGAGCTGGTCGCCCCTCCGCGTTCGGTCGCGTGGGCGTGGGCGCGGCCCTTGCGGCCATGCTCCTCATCTCCTGTCTCGCCCTGGGGTCATCCGCGCTCGAGCAGTGGGGCCGCACCCACTACGGCGAATGGTCGCTCCGCGCTTCCCTCAGGCTTCAGCCCTGGCGGCTCTCGGCCACGGAGCTGCTGGCCCGGAACCTGTCGGTGGACGGATACCTGGGCGACGAGGCCGCGGCCGCCGAGGCGCGGTCGGTCATCGGCGCGGCGGTCCGGCAGCATCCGTGGAACCCGCACGTCCGGCTGTCGGCACTCGACGTCGAGCTCCTCCTCCGGAACCTGCCCGGTGCCCAGGGGTGGGTGAGGAGGCACCTCGAGCGGTTCCCGAGCGACCCGGTGACGATCCCACCTCCCTGCCCGCCTGACCCGGCCTCCCGCTGAACTTCGCCGCAGGTAGGTGCCCATCGCGTGCCTGTACCCTAGACTCTGCGGGACGCGCCGCGCCGGCCCCGGAATGCGAGCGCACATGTACGAACCGGATCTCTCCCCCTCGTCCGAGGGCCCAGAGCGGGCGAGGCGCCGCGGCATCTTCTCCCGCACCCCACCCTCCTCGGGCGCCGCATCCACCGAGGCCGAGGCGGCCATGGCCGCGTACCAGCAGCTCGTCATGGACCGGCTGGAGGAGGGCCTTCGCGCAATCCAGCAGACGGCGAGATCGCTGATGCACGAGATCGCCACGGAGATCTGGCGTGCCTCGGGTGGCAGCAAGGACGACGCCCGGGCCAATATCCTGGAAGCCCTCACGCGCGACCAGGCCATCCGAAGCCTGGTGGCCCACTCCGACGAGCGCTTCCAGGACCTGGCCGTCCGAACGGCACGCCTGGAAGAGTCAATGACCTCCCTGGCCGAGGACAGCCGGACCGCACGACAGGCCCTCGCCGACAGCGTGGAGGCGCTGGAGAACGCGGTCGGAGCCCCCGCGGTCCGAGGGTACGAGGAGCTTCGGCGCGACCTTCAGGAGGTGACCCGGAAGGTGGCGTCGGCCTTCGAGGCGCTCGCCGACCGGGACCGGATCATGGTGGAAACGGTCCAGCAGCGGGTCAAGGACCACGGTGAGCTCATCGCCCTCGAGACGAGGCGTGTGGCCAAGGCCATGGAGGGCTACGTCCAGGAGGGCGTGAACGCGCTCGGCATGCTGGCGGGGCGGGTCGATGCGCAGGTCGAGGCCCTCGCTGCCCGCGACGACGACATCGCGGCCCGGATCGAGGGCACCGTGGAGGAACACATGCAGCTGCTCGGCCAGCAGCTTCAGCTGATGCACGACCGCATCGGGATCGAGGGCCGGGACCTCCTGGGCACCACCGAGGCCGCCATCCGGGCGACTCAAGAAGTGAACCGAACCCTGGAGTCGCGGGTCATGGGACTCGCCCGGCTGGTCCGGTCCGACTCCGAGGCCCTCCGCGGCGAGCTGGTCCGCACGGCCGCCGCCGCCGACGAGCGCATCGCGCGCACCATCGACGAGCAGCTCGGCCGGGTGTCGGAGGCGCTCACGACGGCCCCCCGGTGGACGGTCGATGAGATGACCCGGCGCCTCCGCGAGGAGACGACCCGGACCATCCAGTCCGAGTTCGACGAGGCCTTGATCCGGCTGGGCCGGCCCAGCCCGGAGGCGCACCGGGCAGACGAGGACCAGCTGGCCCAGGTCTTCGACGCCCGCATGACCGCGCTGGCGCGGATGGTCCGATCCGACAACGAGGCGCTCGCGGCGAAGGTTCAGGCGGCAACGGACCAGCACGCGGCGAAGCAGGCCCTGCGGGTGGTGAAGGAGATGCAGGCCAATCTGCCCACCGAGGTCCAGGAGATCGTGGACCAGCGGGTTCAGGCCATCGCAGAGCAGCTCCACCGTGACGTGCAGACCTCGGCGAAGTCGGTCGCTCAGCTCGGCGAAGTGCTGGGGCAAAAGGTCGAGGAGATGAGCTCCCGCATCGGAAAACGGCACGACGAGGACATCAAGGTCGTGATCGACCGCATGGGCGACGCGATGCACGCGCTGGCCAGCCTGGGCCGCAAGGAGCCGGACCGGATCGAGCTCGAATAGCGGCTTACGGGGGGCTCGCCGCCAGGGCCCGGCGGCGCCGAAGCCACCGAAGCGCGACGGCCGTTGCTGCCACGACCCCGCCGAGGGAGGCCACCGCCACCAGCATCGGACGGGCACGGAATGGCCCGATGAGCCGGTGGAGGATCGCGGGGGTGGGGATCATGGCCATCGTTCGATGGAGCAGCTCCGGGCGTGGCTCCTCGCCCAGGTCCCGAAGTCCGGCCAGGCCGGCCAGCATCCCGCGGTATGCCGAGAGCTCCGCGCTGCACGCGGCGCAGGAGGCAAGGTGCGCCTCGACCTCTCCCGCGACGTGCAGCTCCCCGTCGACGTGCTCGGGCAGCAGCTCCCGGACCTCCTCACACCTCACCGTCGAACCTCCCATCTGACAGCAGCTCCCGCAGTCGCTTCCGGGCCCGGTGCAACCGAACCTTGACGGCGCCCTCCTCGATCCCGAGCTCCAGGCCGATCTCCCGGCAGGACAGACCGTAGACGTCCTTCAGGACGATGGCCGTCCGCTGCCCCGAGGGGAGCGCCGCCAGCCCCCGCTCCAGCGCATCCCGCTCCACGGCCCGCTGCTCCACCCGATCGGGCGCTGGCGCGTCCGAGATCTCGTCGTCCATGACCTCGCCGAACCGCCCCCGCCGCCGCAGGTCGTTCAGCGCCGTGTTCACCACGATCCGGTGCATCCACGTCTCGAACCGAGCCTCCTCCCGGAACCCGGCGAGCCCCCGGAACATCCGAAGGTACGCCTCCTGCACGACGTCCTCTGCTTCGTAGCGGTCTCTCACCACCCGGAAGGCCAGGGCGTAGGCCCGCCGGTGCGTGAGGTTCACGAGCTCCTCCATGGCGCGCCGATCGCCCCGCCGGCATCGGACGAGCAGCTCACGCGTGACCACGTCGTCGGACACTTGGACCAGCATCCCCCGGGTCGGGTTACCCGCCCTCGGTCAGGCGGACCTCGGCCTCGCTCT
>DASWJF010000137.1:0-1962 GCA_036397275.1 Actinomycetota bacterium | reverse complement strand
TCGTGGACTCGACGCTGCTCGCCTCGTCCCTCACCGCGGGAAGCTGCCTGGAGCTCGACGTCACGGTCCGACCGGACAAGGCCGGCCAGAACGTGGTGATCGAGCGCCGGACGGCCTCGGGGTGGCAGACGGTGGACACGCTCACGCTGGACGGTTCGTCGTTCGCCCAGACCAGCCCCTGCTTCGGGTGGGAGGACGTCGGCGTGGTCCGGCTGCGGGCCCGGTGGCCCCAGCAGGACGACCTGAACGCGCCCGGCACCGGCATCGTGCTCGCCTTCCAGATCTCCGAGGCCCCGTGGATGAAGAAGATCGGCGAGCTGGTGGCGGGGCACGCGGTCTCGGTCTCCGTGGGCGACGACGGCTCGTTCCTGTACCAGCGGGCGGACACCTCGCTCCGCATCCCCGCCTCCAACGAGAAGCTCCTGCTCTCGATGGCGCTTCTCGACACCCTCGGCCCGGGTCACGTGATCGCGACCCGAGCAGCGGCGGCCTCGGTGGAGGAGGGCGTGGTCCAGGGGGACCTGTGGGTTCTTGGCCGGGGCGACCCGGAGATCACTGCGGCGGGGATGGCAGCCCTGGCCGGCCGGCTCGTCGATGCCGGGGTGACCAGGGTGCAGGGCAGCGTGATGGGGTCGACCGGCTTCTTCCGGCACGATTGGTGGGCGGAGGGATGGAAGGTCGGCCGGACCCGCCTGTACGTGGCCCCGCCCACGGCGCTCACGTTCGAGGGCAACACCACGCGGCGGGGCTTCACCCGCAACCCGGAGGTCCTGGCCGCCCGTTCGCTCACGAAGCAGCTGGAGAAGCAGGGGGTTGCGGTCCGGGGGACGCCGGGCTCGGGCCCGCCCCCCGACGGCCTGACGGGCGTCGCGGCCATCGCGTCCCGCCCGCTGCCCGCCCTCCTCACGTTCATGAACCGGCTGTCCGACAACTTCTACGCCGAGGTCCTGGGCAAGCTCCTCGGGGCCAGCGCTGCCGGGCCGCCGGGGACCATCGCGAAGGGTGCGGGGGCCATCCGGGCCTGGGTGGCGACCCACGGCGTCGAGTTCACCCTGTACGACAGCTCGGGCCTGTCCTACGCGAACCGCGTGACCGCCCAAGACATCCTGCGGCTGTTGTGGGTGGCCGGGGATTCTCCGTGGGGAGACCTCCTGCGCCAGACCCTGCCGGCCGGGGGGCAGGGAACCCTGGAGGACCGCCTCACCGAGGTCCGGGTCCGGGCCAAGACCGGGACCCTGGACGAGGTCTCCGCCCTGTCGGGCTGGGTGTGGCTGGAGCTGGAGGGGGCCTGGGCCGAGTTCTCCATCCTGTCCGCGGGGATGCCGAAGTGGCAGGCCTCCCGGATCGAGGACCGGATCGTCCGGCTGCTTACGAGCAGCGCCCGCTGACCCTGGCCGGGCCGGGTGCCGGGAACCGTAAAGCGCGTCCCCCGGCCGGCCGATGGATGAGCGATGGAGTCTCGATTGACCGCGCCCGGGCGGGTGGACCTGCTCGCGCAGATCTTCCACCACAGCTCGCAGGGGATCCTGCTGGCACGCCTGGACGGGCGGATCGCCGAGGCGAACGACGCCTTCCTGTTCCTGGTGGGTCGAGACCGCGACGACGTCGTGGGGCAGACGGTGGCGGACCTCGGGCTGTTCGCCGAGCTCGGCGACGAGCGGGCCCGGGAGCTCCTCCAGGAGCGAGGGACCATCGACGGCCTCGACGCGCACGTTCGCACGCCCTCCGGCGAGAGCCGGGTCCTGCGCCTGTGGGCCGAGGCCATCACCGACGGCGGCGAGCCCATCGTCGTCGTTCGGGCATCGGACGAGGAAGGCCGGCTGGCCGCCGGAGCAAGGTACTACGAGCTCCGGGAGGCCGAGGTCCGCTACCGCGCGCTGGTCGAGCAGATCCCGGCCATCACCTACACGGAGATCGAGGACGAGACCAGCCCCACCGGGTTCCGGGACGTCTACGTCAGCC
>DASWJF010000136.1:0-9563 GCA_036397275.1 Actinomycetota bacterium | reverse complement strand
CTGGGCTTCGGCGATCTCGCGAGCGGGGACCAGGCCGCCGTCCTCCCGGCGGAGCGCGAGCTCGATCATGGCCCGCATCGCGTATTCGAGCTTCTGAGAGATCTTGAGCACGCCCGCCTCCCGCGGCCAATCTAGGTTCAGGGTATGGGAGTGTCAACGAGGGGCCATCCATGGAGCCGGTACACTCTCCCTTCGTGCTTCCCACCGTCCCCGTATCGCAGAAACACGTCGACGAGTACATTGGGCCCGCCGGCGAGGAGGCCGTAAAGCGCCTCCGGGAGGCGGCGCGTCCCCTCGCCGGGGCCACCGTGCTCCACGTGAACAGCACGGCGTTCGGCGGCGGGGTCGCCGAGCTGCTCCAGACCCAGCTCCCGCTGCTGAACGACCTTGGCATCGAGACCACCTGGGCGCTAATCCAGGGCTCGGACGACTACTTCGCCATCACGAAGGACGTGCACAACGGTCTCCAGGGCGCCGAGGTTCCCTGGACCGAGGAGATGCGCGAGATGTACTGGCAGCGGATCCGAGCGAACGCGCAGGAGCTGACCGACGCCTTCGACTTCGTGTTCATCCACGACCCCCAGCCCGCGGCCCTGCTCCACGTGCTGGACGAGGAGGGCCGGCGATCCGGGAAGTGGATCTGGCGCTGCCACATCGACCTGTCCGCGCCGTACCGCCCGGTGTGGGACTTCTTCGAGCCCATCGTGAACCGGTACGACGCCGCCGTGTTCACCATGGAGGTGTTCGCGCAGCCCGGGGTGACCGGGCCGAAGCTCGCGTTCATCCCTCCATCCATCGACCCGCTGTCGACGAAGAACATCGAGGTGGGCGACGAGACGGCGCACGAGGTCCTCCGCTCGTACGGGCTGGACCCGGAGAGGCCCATCGTCACGCAGGTGTCGAGGTTCGACCCGTGGAAGGACCCCATGGGCGTGATCGACGCGTTCCACCTGGCCCGCAAGGAGATCCCCGGCCTCCAGCTCATCATGGCGGGGTCCTTGGCCCACGACGACCCGGAGGGCATGCGGTTCCTGGAGCTCACGGAGGAGCACCGGGGCGGGGACCCCGACATCCACCTCCTCACGGACCTCCAGCAGGTCGGGAGCCTCGAGGTCAACGCGTTCCAGCGGGCCTCCACGGTGGTCGTGCAGAAGTCGATCCGGGAGGGGTTCGGGCTCGTCATCGCCGAGGGGATGTGGAAGGAGAAGCCGGTGGTTGGCGGCGACGTGGGCGGCATCCGGCTCCAGATCGAGGACGGCGAGACCGGCTACCTGGTCGACTCGGTGTGGCGCTGCGCCGAGCGGATCGTGGAGCTGATCAACGACGCCGAGCTGCGGGGCCGGATGGGCCGGGCGGCGAAGGAGCGGGTCCGCGAGCGGTTCCTCACCGTCCGCGAGCTCGAGGACTACCTCCGCCTGATGTCCGCCCTGGCATGACCGTGCTCGAAGCCCCGCTCATCGTGGCCTCGAACCGGGGGCCGGTGACCTTCGAGCGCGACACGGAGGGCGGGCTGGTCCCGCGCCGCGGGTCGGGAGGGCTGGTTACGGCCCTCGTCGGGGCGCTCCAGGCGAGCCGGGGCCTGTGGGTGGCCGCGGCCATGTCCGACGCCGACCGGGAGCTCGCCGCGAGCTCGGGCGGCGGAGGGATCGGAATGGAGGCGTACGGCGGGACGTACCGGCTCCGGTACCTCGACATCCCTCCCGACACCTACGACGCGTACTACAACCGCATCTCCAACGGCATCCTGTGGTTCGTCCACCACTACCTGTGGGACACGGTGCGTTCGCCCTCCTTCGGAGAGGACACCGACCGGGCCTGGGCCGAGTACGTCCAGGTCAACCGGATGTTCGCGCAGGCCCTGGCCGAGGAGGGCGACCGCCAGCCGTCGCCGCCCGCGTACCTCGTACAGGACTACCACTTGTCGCTCGTGCCGCGGTTCCTGCGGGAGCTTCGGCCGTCCGCCAACATCGCCCACTTCTCGCACACCTCTTTCGCCGGCGCGACGTATCTTCGGACGCTTCCCGGCACGATCCGGGAGGGGATCCTCCGGGGGATGCTCGGCGCCGACGTCCTGGGGTTCCACTCGCAGATGTGGGCGGAGAGCTTCCTGGCGTCCGCCCGGTTGCTCTCCGGGGTCCGGGCCGACCTGGCCCGCTCGCGGATCGTGACCGAGGGCCGGGAGGTCCTGGTCCGGATCCACCCCATCTCGGTGGACGCCCGGCCCATGCGGGAGACGGCGGCCACGCCGGAGGTGCGCGAGCTCCGGAGGCGCTTGAACCGGTGGCGGGGCAACACCCGGCTGATCGTTCGCGTGGACCGCCTGGAGCTCACCAAGAACATCGCGAGAGGGTTCAAGGCCTACGAGCTGTTCCTCCGCCGGGACCCGAGCTGGCGCGGCCGGGTCCGGTTCCTCGCACTCCTGTCCCCCTCGAGGATGGACCTCCCCGAGTACCGGACCTACACCGAGGAGTGCTTGGCCGAGGCGGACCGGGTGAACCGGGAACTCGGCGACGAGCAGTGGCAGCCCATCGAGGTTCGGGTGAAGGACGACTACGCGGGCGCCCTCGCCGCCTACGGCCTGTACGACGTGCTGTTCGTGAACCCCATCTACGACGGGATGAACCTGGTGGCCATGGAGGGGCCGCTCCTCAACCGCCGCCACGGGGTCTTGGTGCTGTCCAGGAACGCCGGAGCCTACTGGCGGCTGGGCCGGTACGCGCTGGCGGTGAACCCGTTCGACCTCGGGGAGATGGCCGACGCCCTGGCCCAAGCCCTGGACATGCCCTCGGACGAGCGGGCACGGCGAGCCCGGGGCCTGTCCCGACTGGTCCTGTCGAACCCGCCGGAGCGATGGGTCCGGGGACAGCTCGAGGACCTGGAGCGGACGCGTCTCCGCCGCGCCGGTGCTCAGGCCAGCTGACGGAGGAGTTCGACCAGACCCTCCGGCCCCTCGACCACCACGTCGGCCGATTCCAGGAGGCTCGAGGGCGTCTCGTCGCCCCGGACCGCCACCTTCACGGCGAGCAGCCCGTTCGACCCCAGCCGGTCCAGGGCGGCGAACGCGTCGAGGTCGGCCTCGTCGTCCCCGGCGAACAGGGCCGCCCTGAGGGCGTGCTCGCCCACCAGGCGCTCCACCGCGCCCCCCTTCCGAGGACGGCCGGCCGGCACGAGCTCCACGACCATCTTCCCCTGCACCACCTCCAGCCCGGCCGAGGAGGCGACCTCCCGGAGCGAGCGGACCAGGGCTACCCGGGCCCCCGCGGGGTCGGTAGCCTGCCGGTAGTGGACGGCGATGGATGCCCGCTTGTCCTCGACCCAAGCGCCGGGGACGGCAGCAGCGGCCGCCTCGGCCAACGACGCGACGGCCGTGAGCAGCTCCGGGGCCGCTTCCTCCATCCCGTAGAGCCCGTAGTAGCGGAGCCCGGGGACATCGATGAGCCCGGCGACCTCCTCGGACCGCCGGCCCGTCAGGATGGCCACCGCCCGGTACCGGCCGATCAGCGCGGCCAGGGCCTCCCTCGCCCCTTCCACCGGCCGCGCGTCCTCCGGGCGAGCAGCGATGGCTGCAAGCGACCCGTCGAAGTCGAGCATGATGCCAGCCTCCACGGCATTCGTGCGGAGCTCGTGGAGGCTACTCTTGCGTGGCGGCGTAGTCGTTGCCGAGGTAGATGGCCACCTGGACCGAGTCGTCGACGTTGCCGGTTCCGGACGGCAGCCGGGCCACCCTCACGTCGTCCAGGCCCTTGAAGTACGTGGCCGCCAGGGCCTCGGCCTCTACCTTGTCCGAAACGGTCCGGTAGTAGATTGTGGTCTGGGCCACCGGCGACGGGGCGTCCGCGGGCGTCTGTGCGATCACGTACCCGAACCTTCGCTCCAGCCTTTCCGCCGCGGTCCCGGCGAGGCCGGTCACGACGGTACCGTTGAACAGCGCGATCCGGACCCCTTCGACCTGGGGGCTGGGCTGCCCGGTCGGCGTCTCCGTGGGCGTCTCGGTGGGTGACACGGGCGCACTCGGGCTTCCGGTGGATCCAGGCAACGCGGAGGTCGCCTGCTCGGGGAAGGCCCGGTTCATCAAGACGATTCCCCCGACGACGAGGACCACGATGATGGCGAACCGCAGCGTGCTGGTGGCCAAGGAGAGGTAGAAGCTCCTCTTGCTCGGTGGCTCGTGCCTGCCGGACATCCTATCTCGCTCGTCTCTCTCTCGCCCCGGCGCCCCGGTCCCCGCCGCCCAGTGCCTACAGCTCGAACCCGAGCTGGCGGGCGAACCGCTTGCGCCGTCGGGTCTCCCGGAGCCGGCGGAGCCGGCGGACCAGCATGGGGTCGTAGGCGAGGGCCTCGGGCAGGTCCACGGCCCGGTTCAGCAGCTGATGGTATCGGGCCGGAGACAGGCCGAACCGCTCCCGCACGGCCCGTTCCTTAGGCCCTGGATGCTTCCACCAGGCACGCTCGAAGTCCAGGATGTCGCGCAGGCGCGGGTCGAGTTCCAGTGCGGCCTCGGGGGGCGGGGCGCTCACACCCCGAGGCTAGCAAGCCCCGCCGACGGTTCAAGCATCCCGGCCCGCCAGCCCTCAGGCGGCCACAGCTCGGATCTGGCGAACGGCCACGGTCATGGCCGCCAGGTCGCTCACTTCCTCCCCGGCCAGCCCGCGCATGAACCGTGAGATCCGGGCGAGCACGTCGGCCCTGGACTCCAGGAAGGCCGCCACCGCCTGGTCGATGGGGAGGTCCCCCGCCCCGGCCACCACCTTCTCGGCGATCTGACTGCGGAGCGCGAGCAGCTCTTCCTCCATCGACTGCACGGCCCACCGGTGCCACCGGCTGGCCGCGGACAGGTCCCCGAGCCTTGCCTCCAGCCAGTCGATGAACAGCGCGTCACCGACCAGGAAAAACGCCCGAGCCACCTCCTGCGCCGGGCGGCCGGTTCGCTCGGCCACGACGATGATGTTCGGCCCATGGACCAGGGCCGGCTGGAAGGCGTGCCGCCGGGCGGTCTCCTCCGGCACTCCCCGGTCCACCAGTCGCCAGGCGTACCGTTCCCGCTCCTGGCGCAAGGCGTCGGTGACGAACTGGGCCACGGCGTCGGCCAGCCGACGGAACGGCTCTCGGTCCGCCTCGATGGCCCGCCCCAGCCGGCCCGGCGCGTTGGCCAGGTACCACCGCGAGGTCAGCTCCACCAGACGGTCCACCCCGGCCAGGAGCTCGTCCAGCACCGCCGGCTCAACGTTCCCCACCAGTGCCTCGATGGCCTCCCACCGAGCCACGGCGTCGGTCACGTCCCGGGCGATGCGGTAGGCCCGGACCACGTCCGACGCCTCCGCCCCGGTCTCGTTCGACAGACGCGACACGAACGTGATGCCCTGTGAGTTCACCACATCATTCGCCACGATCGTCGCGACGAGCTCGCGGCGGAGTGGGTGCTCCGGTAGCAGGTGACCGAATCGCTCCACGACCACGGGAGGGAAGTAGCCCCGAAGATCCTGTTCGAGGTAGTTCGAATCGGGCAAGGACGAACCGAGCAACGCCCCGGCCAGGCTCTTCTTCGCGTACGCGAGCAGGACCGCGAGCTCCGGCCGGGCCAAGCCCCCTCCGGTTCGGCGGCGCTCCGACATCTCTTCCGGTGACGGGAGGGCCTCCAGGTCGCGTTCGAGGACCCCTTCGGCCCCCAGCTCCTGCATCAGGTCCTCGAACGCCTCCATCCGGGACGCCGACAGCTGCGCCTCCTGCGACAGGATCTGGGCCTGCAGGAAGTTGTCGTACAGCACGTGGCGGACGACGTCCTGCTCCACCTGGTGCAGTAGCTCGTTCCGCTGCTCCAGGGGAAGCTCGCCCCGCTGCATGGCCAAGCCCAAGAGGATCTTCAGGTTCACCTCGTGGTCGGAGCAGTCCACGCCACCGGAGTTGTCGACGAAGTCGGTGTTGATCCGTCCGCCGCCCTCGGCGTACTCGATCCGGCCCCGCTGAGTGAACCCCAGGTTTCCCCCCTCGGCCACCACGCGGCACCGGAGGTCCCTCCCGTCGACCCGGAGGCCGTCGTTCACCCGGTCGCCCACGTCGGTGTGGAACTCGGAGGAGGCCTTCACGTACGTGCCGATCCCTCCGTTCCACAGCAGGTCCACGGGTGCCTTGAGGATGGCCTTGATGACCTCGTCCGGCGCGAGAACCTCCCCGTCAACGCCGAGGGCGCCGCGGGCCTCGGGCGAGAGCTCGATGCGCTTCTCGGTCCTGGGCCAGACGCCGCCGCCCGCCGAGATCAGGGACCGGTCGTAGGAGTCCCACGAGGAGCCTGGGAGCTCGAACAGCCGCCTGCGCTCGGCGAGCCCCGCGGCGGGGTTCGGGTTCGGGTCCACGAAGATGTGCCGGTGGTCGAACGCCGCCACCAGGCAGAGCTGGTCCGAGAGCAGCATCCCGTTGCCGAACACGTCGCCCGACATGTCGCCGATGCCCACCACCGTGATGGGCTCGGCCTCGGGGTTGGTGCCCATCTCCCGGAAATGCCGCTTCACCGACTCCCACGCGCCGCGCGCCGTGATCCCGAGCTTCTTGTGGTCGTAACCGGCCGAGCCCCCGGATGCGAACGCATCGCCCAGCCAGAAGCCGTACTCTGCGGCCACCTCGTTCGCCGTGTCCGACAGGGCCGCGGTGCCTTTGTCGGCCGCCACCACCAGGTACGGGTCGTCCTCGTCGTGGACCACGACGTCCGGCGGGTGCACGACCTTCCCGTCGGCCAGGTTGTCGGTGAGATCGAGCAGGCCGCGCATGAACGTGACGTACCGCCGGCGGACCTCCTCCCGGACTGCCTGGGAGTCCTGCCCCTGATGCTTGATGACGAACCCGCCCTTGGAGCCGGTGGGTACGATGACGGCGTTCTTCACCATCTGGGCCTTCATCAACCCCAGGACCTCGGTTCGGAAGTCCTGCCGCCGGTCGGACCACCGGATGCCGCCCCGAGCCACCTTGCCGCCCCGCAGATGCACGGCCTCCATCTCCGGCGAATACACCCAGATCTCGAAGAGCGGCGTGGGCTTCGGCATCTCCGGAACCTTGGCCGAGCGGAACTTGAACGCGATCGACTCGCTCCCCGGCTTGAAGGCGTTGGTCCGCACCGTGGCGTCGATCAGGCCGAGGTGGTTGCGGAGGATCCGGTCCTGCTCCAGTGACCTCACCGCGTCAAGGTCGGCCAGGATCTCCCCTCGGAGCGCGTCCGCCGACTGGGGATCCTGAGCCCGCGACATGTCGAACCGAAGCTCGAACACGCGAACCAGCTTGGCCGCGATTCGTGGGTGCGCGGCGAACGCGTCGTTCTTGTACTCCGCCGTGAAGCCCGCGTTCACGCGGTGGTGGTACTTGCGGTACGCCCGCAGGATGTCCACCTGCCGCCAGTCGAGCCCGCCGGTCACGACCAGCCGGTTCAGCGAGTCCGATTCGGCGTCGCCGCGCCACACCGCGGAGATGCACTGGGCGATCCGGGCCCCGCACTCCGCGACGTCGAGTGGCCTCCCGTCGGCTCCCAGGACGCCGAAGTCGTGGAGGAACCGCTCGTCCACGTCGCCAACGAGGTGGTACGGCACCTCCTCCACGACCCGGAGACCGAGCGCCTCCAACCTCGGGACGAAGTCGGAGAGCTGGATCTTGCCGCCCACCTTGTACAGGCGGATCCGGGTGAGGGCCTCGGCCTCGTGGGTCACGTTGGCCACCCCCACCACGATGGCCTCGTCCCCCGCCCGAAGCTCCTCGAAACGCTCGATGTCGAAGACGGCGAGCTCGACGTCGGTGGAGGCCTCGTAGGTGTCGGGGAACCGCCGCACCCATCGCTCGAACAGCTCGCGTGCCCGCTCCGCTCCATGCAGCTCCTCGAGCCGGTCGAGGAGGCGGTCGTCCCAGGTCCGGGCGAGGTCCACGACCTCCTTCTCGAGCTCGGTGAACGAGACGTCGGGGACCCGCCCGAAGCCGACGTGAACGGTGAAGTGGATCGACGCGAGCTGGCTCTCGCCGAGCGACAGGTGGTAGTCCACGCTCGACCCCTTGAAGCGCCGCATGAACAGGTCCTGGAGTGCCAGGCGGAGATCGGGGTTGAACCGGTCGCGGGGAAGCGCCACGAGGAGGGAGACGCTCCGCCCGTACAGGTCCCGCCGGATGAACAGCCGGACCTGCCGCTGCTCCTGGAGGTGGAGGAGCGCGATGACGGCCCCTCGGAGCTCCTCGGCGGAGGCCTCGAACAGCTCGTCCTTCGGGAAGCTCTCGAAGATCGTGACGACGGTCTTGTAGTCGTGCGAGCCCTCGATCAGGTCCTCGGCGTCGATGACCTGCTTCAGCTTTCGGTGCAGGACCGGGGTATTGGCCGCCGGCTCCATGTAGGCCTTCGACGTGAACAGGCCGACCATGCGGAGCTCGCCCACGATCCGGCCCTCCGGCGAGACCCGTCGGACCCCGATGTAGTCCATCCGGGCCCGGCGGTGGACGGTCGATGGCCGGTTCGTCTTGGAGTAGATCAGGAGGTCCCCGCCCTCGATGCGGGCTCGGAGGTTCGGCTCGATCTGCGAGAGCGGGACCGGAGCGTCGTACGACGACCATCCGGGCTTGGACAGGATCCCCAGGCCGGACCGCGGTACCGCGTGCAGGGCGCGTCCCTGTGGGGAGTCGATCAACTCGTACTCCCGGTACCCCAGGAACACGAAGTTCTCCTGGAGCAGCCATTCGAGGAACGCGACGGTCTCCTCCACCTCATCGCTGCCGTACAGGACCGACGCGGCCTTGGCGGTCACGATCATCCGACCCAGCCGCTCCTGCATGGTTCGAAAGTCCCTGACGGCGAGGCGCACGTCTCCCAGGACGCCCCGAACGGCCTCCTCCAGCTCCGCGAGCTCGGCCCGCCCCAGCCGGCGGTCCACCTCCCAGTGCATGACCGACTCCCGCAGGTCGGCCTCCCGAACGTGCATGACCCGCTCGATGGGCCCGCGAGGGCCGCGGTAGGTTCCGATCACGGGATGGACCACGCGCCGCACCGCAAGGCCGCGGGCCCGGAGCTCCTCGTTCACCGAGTCGAACAGGAACGGGGAGTCCTCGACGTTCGTCTCCAGGACCGAGCCGAGGGTCTGGTAGCCGTCCTCGGCCACGGTGGGGTTGAACGCCCGGACCGCGACCTCTTGCTCGCCTCGGGAGTCGGCCAGCTCGAACAGGCCGAGCACCTGGCCGAGCAGCTCATCGATCGAGACCTCCGCGAGCTCCTCGGGCGAGAAACGGCGCGTGCAGGCCCGGGCGAACTCTCGGACGGTCTCCACCCGGTCCGGCGGCACACGCCCCTCGATCCGCTCGAGGAGCAACTGGATGACGGAGCTGCCCTCGGTCGCCGCCTGGTCCGTCACGCTCACGAGCACATCGTATCGTGCGAGTTCCCCGTCCCCGGCCGCGGCAGTTCGTCCGGAGCTGGCGGTCGGAATCGAACCGACGACCTGCTGTTTACAAGACAGCTGCTCTGCCAACTGAGCTACGCCAGCCTGGGCCGAGTGTACCCTTCACGCTCGGCGGGACGGCAGCACGTAGGCGTACAGCGCGGCCGCCAG
>DASWJF010000135.1:0-6146 GCA_036397275.1 Actinomycetota bacterium | reverse complement strand
ATCCACACGGAGGTCGGGCACCGAACGATCGGGGCCAAGGTGAACGGGAAGCTCGTGCCGCTCGACTACGAGCTTCGGACGGGCGACAAGGTGGACGTCCTCACGTCAAAGGCCGAGGGCGAGGGCCCGTCCCAGGACTGGTTGAAGTTCGTGGTGACGCCGCGGGCCCGGAGCAAGATCCGCCAGTGGTTCTCCAGGGAGCGGCGGGAGGACGCCCTGGAGGAAGGCCGCGAGCAGCTCCACCGCCTGATGCGCAAGCAGAACGTGCCGTTCAAGCGCCTGGCCACCGAGGAGGCGTTGCACCAGGTATCCGAGGAGATGAAGTTCCCCGACCTCGGATCGCTCTACGTGGCCGTGGGGGAGGGGCACGTCTCGCCCCAGTCCGTGGTGGCCCGCCTGACCCGGGCCGTGTCGGGCACGACCGAGGAGGACACGACCGAGGTCCCACTGGCCCGGCCGGTCAGGGTGGGGCAGCCCGACATCTCGTCGGGCGTGGTCGTCCCAGGCTCCGCGGACGTGTGGGTCCGGCTGGCCCGGTGCTGCACGCCGGTGCCGGGCGACGAGATCATGGGGTTCGTCACCAAAGGACAGGGCGTGTCCGTGCACCGCACCGACTGCCCGAACGCCCGGGGGCTGGGGAAGGAGCCGGAGCGGCTGATCGACGTGAGCTGGCGGACCGGGAGGCCGACCTCGTTCGTCGCCACCATCCAGGTGGAGGCCCTGGACCGGACCCGGCTGTTGTCCGACGTGGCCACGGCCCTGTCCGACCACCACGTGAACATCCTGTCGGCCACCTCGGCGGTGGGCCGGGACCGCATCAGCACGCTTCGGTTCACCCTCGAGCTCGCCGACATCGCCCATCTGTCGCAGCTGCTGTCGGCGGTGAAGAAGGTGGAGAACGTCTACGACGCGTACCGCGTCGTCCCCCGGTAGCGCGGGGATGCGGGTCGTCCTCCAGCGCGTTGTCCGCGCCACCGTCCGCGTGGGCGACGAGACCGTGGCCGGGATCGGGCCGGGCCTCGTCCTCCTGGTGGGGGTGGGCGGCGACGACGCGTTCGGCGAGTACGACCGGCTGGCCGAGAAGGTCTTCAACCTCCGGGTGTTCGAAGACGACCGGGGCAAGATGAATCGGTCGCTGTCGGACGTCGGCGGCGAGATCCTGGTGGTCCCCCAGTTCACACTGTATGGCGACGTGCGAAAGGGCCGGCGACCGTCGTGGGCGAAGGCCGCGCCGCCCGAGGTCGCCGCCGACCGGGTGGAGGCGTTCGCCCGAGCCCTGGAGGCCCGGGGGGCCGCGGTCAAGCGGGGCGCGTTCCGGGAGCACATGGAGGTGGAGCTGGTGAACGACGGCCCCGTCACGCTGATGATCGACGCTGCGGACCTGTAGGCTCGCTCGCGGTGCCACCGGCTAAGATGCCCTGCCGATGTACCTCGACGCGTTCTCCGACAACTCCTTCGAGACCAACTGCTGGCTGATCGGAGCCGACGGGACCGACGACGCCGTGGTCGTGGACCCCGGGTTCTCGCCCGGCCGGGTCCGGGCCATGCTCGAGGCCGAGGGCAAGCGCCCGGTGGCGGTGCTGGCCACCCACGGCCACTTCGACCACATCGGGGCCGCCGCCGAGTTCTGCGGGGACGACCTTCCCTTCTACGTCCACCAGGCCGACGCGATGGCCCTCACCGATCCGGAGGCTTGGGGGGCCGGGTTCGCCACCCCGCCGGTCCCCGTGAAGGACGTCCGGACCGTTGCGGAGGGCGAGGAGCTTGCCTTCGCCGGGTTCCGCATCGAGGTCCTGCACACCCCGGGCCATACCCCGGGCAGCGTCTGCTACCGCACCGACGGCTGGGTGCTGTCGG
Organism: Actinomycetota bacterium; assembly: GCA_036397275.1. Taxonomy (GTDB): domain Bacteria; phylum Actinomycetota; class UBA4738; order UBA4738; family HRBIN12; genus AC-69. Next base: position 4,289 of record DASWJF010000135.1, on the reverse strand, counting down.
GCGACCTGGTCTTCGCCGGGGCGATCGGCCGGAGCGACTTCCCGAACAGCTCGCCGCGGGAGATGGAGCGGAGCCTCCGGCGGTTCCTGGAGCTGCGGGACCCGCTGGACGTGCTCCCCGGCCACGGGCCCCGAACCACGGTCGGCCGCGAGCGAACCCGGAACCCGTTCCTGGTGGAGCTCCGGTAGATGGAGCTCGGGCCGCCGAGGGGGACAACGGACCTGTTCCCGCCGAGGTCGGAGGCCCTCCTCGGGCTGGCGGAAGAGGCGCACCGCGTGGCGCGCCTGTTCGGGTACCGATACGTCGACACCCCGGCCTTCGAGCACACCGAGCTGTTTGCGCGCTCGTCGGGCCAGTCCTCGGACGTCGTGACCAAGGAGATGTACACGTTCGAGGACAAGGGCGGGCGGTCGGTCACCCTCCGGCCCGAGAGCACCGCTCCGGTGGTGCGGGCCGCCCTGGAACGGATGCACGACCTGCCGATCCCGTTCAAGGCCTACTACGTGCACCTGAACTGGCGGCACGGAAGGCCCCAGGCCGGACGCCTGCGGGAGTTCCGGGTGTTCGGGGTGGAGGTCCTGGGCACGCCGGTGCCGGGCGCCGACGTGGAGGTCGTGGCCGTGGGCGACCGGTTCCTCCGGGAGCGAGGGCTCCGGCAACTGACCTTGCTGGTGAACTCGATCGGCGACGAGGTGTGCCGCCCCGCCTACCGGGAGAAGCTCGTGGCGTTCCTGGAGCAGCACGTCGACGAGCTGTGTGAGGACTGCCGGCAGAGGATCCACACGAACCCGATGCGGACCTTCGACTGCAAGGAGGAAGGCTGTCGCCGCGTCATGCGGGACGCGCCGGTCATCTCCGACCACCTGTGCGACCCGTGCGCCGAGCACTTCGCCGCGGTGCGGGACGGGCTGGACGACGAGGGCATCGCGTACGGGCACGACCCCCGTCTGGTCCGGGGCCTCGACTATTACACGCGGACGGCCTTCGAGTTCGTCTCGGGCGTTCTCTCGCCGGCGCAGGCCACGCTGTGCGGCGGCGGGCGGTACGACGGGCTGGCCGAGGCCCTGGGGGACCGGCCCCTCCCCGGGGTGGGGTTCGGCGCCGGGCTTGACCGCATCCTGCTGGCCATGGAGGGCGAGGGGGTGCCGGTGCCCGCGGCCGGAGCGCCCACCTGCTACGTGGTCACGATCGGCCGGGAGGCGAGGGCTGCCGGCCGTGACCTGGTGCGGGCCCTGCGGGCGGCGGGGGTCTCGGCGGCGACGGGATTCGACGAGCGCCCCCTGAAGGCGCAGCTTCGCGCGGCCGACCGTACGGCCGCGGCGTTCGTGGCCATCCTGGGCGAACGCGAGGTGGCGGAGGGTACGGCCACCGTGAAGCGTCTCGCGGACGGGGTGGAAGAGCGGGTTGCCATCGAGGACGTGCCGGCCTGGCTGGCGAAGCTCGATGTCTGAGCTGGCCACCTCGATGCGGACACATGTCTGCGGCGAGCTCCGCGCCGAGCACGTCGGGTCCGAGGTCACCCTGTGCGGCTGGGTGGCCCGCCAGCGAGACCACGGAGGCCTGACCTTCGTGGACCTCCGGGACCGGGAGGGCCTGGTGCAGCTGGTGTTCCACCCGGAGGACGCGCCCGAAGCGAAGGCGGCGGCCCAGCAGCTCAAGGCGGAGTCGGTGGTCCGGGTGACCGGCGAGGTCCGCCACCGGCCGGAGGGCACGGTGAACCCGGCGCTGCCGACCGGCGAGGTGGAGGTGACCGTCCGCACGGTGGAGGTGCTCTCGGTGGCCGACACGCCGCCGTTCCCCATCGAGGACCGGGTCGAGGCCGACGAGCTCCTCCGGTTGACGTATCGCTACCTCGACCTCCGGCGCCCCGAGATGACCCGGATGCTGCGCCTTCGGCACACGATCAACGGGATCATCCGCGACCACATGGAAGGACTGGGGTTCATCGAGGTCGAGACCCCCATACTTACCCGCAGCACGCCGGAGGGGGCCCGCGACTTCCTGGTTCCCTCGCGCCTGTGGCCCGGATCGTTCTACGCCCTGCCCCAGTCGCCCCAGCAGCTGAAGCAGCTGCTGATGGTGGCGGGCCAGGACCGTTACTACCAGATCGTCCGGTGCCTCCGAGACGAGGCTCCCCGGGCCGACCGGAGCTTCGAGTTCACCCAGCTCGACGTGGAGATGTCCTTCGTGGATGAGGAGGACGTCTTCGCCGTGATCGAGCCGCTCTACGCCAGGATCGTCCGCGACGTCCTGGGGGTCGAGGTGCCCGTGCCGTTCCCTCGCCTCACCTACCAGGACATGATGGCGAGGTTCGGGACCGACAAGCCCGACCTTCGGTACGGCATGGAGCTCGCCGACCTCCGCGAGGCGTTCTCGGGCACCGGGTTCCGGGCGATCGCATCGGTCCTCGCGGCGGGCGGCACGGTGAGGGGGCTGGCCGCGCCCGGCGGCTCGGAGCTCTCCCGAAAGGAGCTTGACGACCTGGTCCAGGTGACGAAGGAGCGCGGCGCCGCCGGGCTGGTCTGGCTGGTGGTGGAGGAGGGAGCGGTCCGCTCGCCCGTGGAGAAGCACCTCACGAAGGAGGAGGTGAGCGGCGCGATCGAGGCCACCGGCGCTCGGCCGGGCGACCTTGTCCTGGTCGTGGCCGACCGGGCCGACCGGGCCAACGTGGCCCTGGACGGCCTGCGCCGGCAGATGGCGCTCCGTTTGGGGCTGATCCCAGGGGGTGAGTGGCGGTTCTGCTGGATGGTCGAGCCCCCGCTGTTCGAGTGGAGCGAAGAAGAGGGCAAGTGGGTCTCGGTCCACCATCCGTTCACGGCTCCCGCGTCCGAGGACATCGACCCCCAGACCGCCATGGCCCGCGCGTACGACCTGGTCCTGAACGGGTTCGAGGTGGGCGGGGGCAGCATCCGGATCCACCACCCGGACGTGCAGCGGAGGGTGTTCGAGGTGCTCGGACTCACCAAGGAGGAGACGGAGGAGAAGTTCGGCCACCTCATCCGGGCGTTCCGGTACGGCGTCCCTCCGCACGGCGGCATCGCCATGGGTCTGGACCGCCTGGCGATGCTGTTGGGGGGGAAGGAGACACTCCGCGACGTGACGGCGTTCCCCAAGGCCCAGTCGGGCCAGGACCCCCTGACCGGGGCTCCGGCGCCCGTCCCGGACGGGCAGCTCCGGGAGCTCGGCATCGGGTTGGTCGGGCCCGGGCGGAAGAAGAAGGACGATTGACGCATGCCCGCCGCGCTGAACCACTTCGACCTCGAGCTCCTCACCGGAACGAACTTCGCCCAGTTCGTCACCCTCAGTCCGGACGGCACACCGCACGCCACCGTGACCTGGGTCGACGCCTCCGCCGGGCACGTCCTGGTGAACACCGCAGCGGGCCGGAAGAAGGATCGAAACGTGCAGCGTGATCCGCGGGTGGCGGTCTGCGTGGTCCACCGCGACGACCCCTACCGCTGGATCACGGTGCAGGGGACGGTCGTCGAGCGGCTGACCGGCGAGGAGGCCGACGCGCACATCGACTCCCTGTCGAGGAAGTACGACGGGGAGCCGTGGAGCCCCGTGGAGGGGCAGGTCCGCGTGCAATACCGTATCCGTCCGGACCAGATCATCCGACACCGCGAGTAGGGTTGTGGCCGACGTCCCCCTCGCGACCAGGATGCGGCCCCGCTCGTTCGACGAGTTCGTGGGGCAGTCCCACCTCGTCGGCCCCGGGACCACCTTGACCAGGCTGCTTGAGGGAGGGCACCTGCCCTCGGTCCTGCTGTGGGGGCCGGCCGGGAGCGGGAAGACCACCCTCGCGTACCTGCTGGCCGATGCGGTGGGCGCCGAGTTCGTGCAGCTCTCGGCGGTGGCCTCCGGTGTTGCCGATGCCCGCAAGGTCATGGAGCGGGCGAAGGGCGGGCTGTTTCGGATCGTGCTGTTCGTGGACGAGGTCCACCGGTGGAGCAAGGCCCAGCAGGACGTCCTGCTCCCGGCGGTGGAGGACGGGACCATCACCCTGATCGGGGCCACCACCGAGAACCCGTACTTCTCGCTCGTCACACCGCTCTTGTCCCGGTGCCTCCTGCTCCGGCTGGAGCCGCTCGCGCCGGAGGAGGTCCGCGGCCTCCTCGCCCGGGCCCTCGATGACGAGGAGCAGGGCTTCGGCACCCTCTCGGTGAAGGTGGGTGACGAGGCCCTGGACCATCTGGTCGAGGTGGCCGGAGGGGACGCCCGGATCGCGCTCACGGGACTCGAGGCGGCGGTGCTGGCGGCGAAGGTCGCCGGCGAGGACACCGTGACCC
>DASWJF010000134.1:0-3426 GCA_036397275.1 Actinomycetota bacterium | reverse complement strand
CCGGTGCGGGTGAGGGTCTCGGCGTCGACGGCGCGGGCCAGGCCGAAGTCCATCATCTTCACCTTGCCCTCCGGCGTGAGCATGACGTTCGCCGGCTTCACGTCGCGGTGCACGATGCCCGCCTCGTGGGCGGCGGCCAGGGCCGCTGCCATGGCGTCGGCGATCTCGGCGACCCGGCGAGGCGCCATGGGGGCCTCCAACAGGATCGCGTCGTGGAGGGTTCGCCCCTCGACGTGCTCCATGACGATGTAGTGCGTGTCGCCGTCCGAGCCGGTGTCGAAGACGGCGACGATGTTCGGGTGGGCGAGGCGCGCCGCGGCCCTGGCCTCTCGTCGGAACCGGGCCACGAATCGCTCGTCCCGGTCGTACGGCGAGGCCAGGATCTTCACCGCCACGGTGCGGCCGAGCACCAGGTCCTCGCCTCGGTGCACCCTGGCCATGCCACCACGCCCGATCACCGAGCCGAGCTCGTAGCGGTCGGCCAGGACGACGGTCTGTTGCGCCATGTCTCGCTCCCTGCCGGAGGCACGCGGGCGGCTCGCCGTGACGGGCCGGCCGGGGGCCCGCCCCAAGACCTTATCCGGAATGAGGGCTCGAGAAACTCGGCCCCGCCTTTGCGCAGGTCGCCAGGCCTTGCTACGGTCCCCGGCGTCGGCCGAGGAGGCACCATGGCGCGCATCGACCAGTTCCGGATGGAGCGGATGCAGTCGTTGTACTGGCACCAGGTCGAGCACGACCTCTCCGAGAGCGGAGTCACGCCCCTCACGATCGAGGAGTTGCTCGGTGACGAGTACGACCCGGGCGAGGTCCTTCGGACCGCCCTCGGCTACCCGCTCTCGGAAGGCTCGGAGGCGACCCGCGAACGGATCGCTCGGTGGTACCCGGGCGCGACGATCGAGAACGTGACCGTGGTGAACGGCGGCTCGGAAGCGAACCACCTCGCGCTGTGGACGCTCCTCGAGCCGGGCGACCGGTTGGCGTTCATGGTCCCGAACTACATGCAGGGGTGGGGTCTGGGACGCCACTTCGGGGAGGCCACCGACGTGTTCCGGCTGAAGCTCCGGGAGGGGCGGTGGGCACTGGACCTCGGCCAGCTGAAACGTGCCGTCGGCAAGAACACGAAGGTCGTGATGGTCTGCAACCCGAACAACCCGACCGGCCACGTTCTCGCCGACGAAGAGATGGACGCGGTGGTGGACGCGGCCCGCAAGGCGGGCGCATGGCTGGTGGCGGACGAGATCTACCGCGGCGCAGAGGTAGACACCGACCGGACCACGCCGACGTTCTGGGGCCGCTACGACAAGGTGATCGTGACGTCGGGCCTGTCGAAGGCGTTCGGGATGCCGGGCCTTCGGATCGGGTGGGCGGTGGCGCCGCCGAAGCTGATCCAGAAGCTGTGGGTCCGCCACGACTACACGACGCTCACCCCCGGTATGGTCAGTGATCGGCTGGCGGCGATCGCCATGGAGCCCACCCGGCGGGAGTGGATCCTGTCCCGGACCAGACGGATCATCCGCGCGCACCTGCCTCGGCTGGAGGAGTGGGTCCGGACCCACGACGGCGTGCTGACGTACGCCCGCCCGGCGGCCGGGGCCATCGCGTACCTGAAGTACGACCAGCCCATCCCGTCCACCAGGCTCATCGACCGGATCCGGGAGGAGCAGTCGGTGCTGCTGGTCCCGGGCGACATGTTCGGTCTGGGCAAGGGGTTCCGGGTCGGGTTCGGCTACGACATCGAGCAGACGCTGAAGGGCCTGGCCCGCGTGGACGAGGTCCTGCGGCAGCTCTGACGCCGGCCCGCCTTGGGCTCAGAAATCGAAGAGCGGCCCCGTGATCGAGAACCGGAGCCCGTCGCCCAGCGCAACGAAGGCCCCGAACATCACGAGCGACGCTCCGAGAAAACTCAGGTTCCGGTAGAACAGCAGGCTACCCATCCGCCTCTGCATCGGGTCTTCGACCTCCCAGAACCGGTGGAAGTACCAGGCCGCCGGGACGACGAAGGCCCCAAGCATCAGGGCACCCACGTCGGGCCAGATCCCGAGCGCGATGGATAGGGACCCTGCGACCAGCCAGACCCCGGTCGGCCATCCGGCCAGGTACGGGAGGGCGAACCCCGTCGACCGCGCGTAGTCCTGCGAGTCCTTCCCGTGCGCTAGGTGCCCCCGGACCCCCGCGACGGGCCCGAAGTTGATCACGAACAGAATCCGCCCCGCCAGCAAGATCAGTCCCGCAGCATCGCTCATGACGACTCCCCTCAGATGGGTACAACAGGTCACAACCGTCCCGCCCCCGGGCGTGTTCCCGAGCCGCCGGGCAGCCCGCCGGCTGCTACGGTCCGGGCCATGACCGGGCGCGTGAACCGGGAGCGAGGTGAGCGTACGAGTCTCGTGTTCGGCCTGTACAACCGGATCGTGAATCCCGTCGTGCGACCCGTGCTGCGGTCGCCGTTGCACCGGCTCCTCAGCGGGGGGCTCATGCTCCTGACGTATCGCGGCAGCCGGACCGGCCGTTCGTACACCATCCCGGTGCAGTACGCGCGGGAGGGAAACACGGTCATCGCGTATCCCGGTCGCGCGGCCGGGAAGACGTGGTGGCGGAACCTGGCCGGCGGGGCCGACGTGACCCTCCGCATCAAGGGACGCGACCTCCGCGGGCACGCCGTGGCGGTGACGAACGACCGGGAGACCATCGCCGACGGCCTCCGGATCTGGCTCCGGCGTTTCCCCTCGAGCGCAAGGAGGCTCGGCGTGGCCCGCGACCCCGACGGCCGGCCCGACCCACAGGACCTGGCCCGCGCCGCCGAGCGGATCGTCATCGTTCGGATCGAGCTCCGCGAGCCGCCCGCGGACGCGTGACCGACCCCCGGCGCGTCAGACGAGCCTGCGGTCGCTGGCCCAGCGGCTCAGCTCGTACCGGTCCCCGTCAGCCGGCCAGCCTGTCGGCCGCGTCCTTCGAGAGTCGGCGGAGCGCCTCCAGGACGCGGTCGACGTCGGCCTCGGTCGAGAGGAAGTTGACGATGCCGGCCCGGAGGTACGTGGCGCCCCGGAGTCTCGTCGTGGACACCCACCCCTCTCCGCTCACCTCGAGGGCCCGCTGGAGCCGGTCCTGGTACGCGTCGAGCTTCGAGGGGTCGAGGCCCGTTGGGACATGACGGAAGCACACCACCGACAGCTCCGGCTCCTCCGGCAGGACCTCGAAGTCGCCCACCTCGTGGCACCGCTTCGCCAGGTACGCGGCGAGGTCGTCGTTGTGCTCGATCAGCCGGCCGAACCCCTCGGAGCCGAGGTGCTTCCACGACAGCCACAGCTTGAGCGCTCGGAACCGCCGGGTGCCCTCGATCGAATACGCCATCCAGTTGAGCGGCGCGTCCTCCGGGTTCGGGTAGCGGTAGTACTCGGGCTCGCGGTGGAACGTCCGGAGCAGGTC
>DASWJF010000133.1:0-2572 GCA_036397275.1 Actinomycetota bacterium | reverse complement strand
GCGGTGAACAGCGTGGACTTCCCGGAGAACGGCACCCCGACCAGCCCGATGTCCTTCATGGTCCGGCGAGCCTAGCCGAACCGGGGCGCGAACCCGCCCCGTCGTTCGCCTTTCGTGAGGGCCTACGCGGCCTTCGTCTCCCAGAAGATCTTGGCGATCTCGTCGATCAAGGTGAGCAGCTTCTCGCCCTGCTCCGGATCCTGGGACTTCTTCGCCGCCCCTGCCTCCTTGGTGGCCTTCCAGAACAGCTCGTGGAGCTGGGGGTAGGCCTCGAGGTGCTCGGGCTTGAAGTAGTCGGTCCACAGCACCCACAGGTGCTCCTTGACCAGGTTGGCCCGCTCCTCCTTGATCTGAAGGCACCGGGCCTTGTAGTCCTCCACCGTTTCGCCCGCCGTCTTGAACTTGTCCGGCGCCTGGTACCGGGCCTGGACGGCCTTCACCGACTCGGCCTCGATGCGGGCCTGGGCCGGGTCGTAGATGCCGCACGGCAGGTCGCAGTGGGCGTGGACGACGCGGCGCGGCTTGAGCAAAGCTTCGAGGATGGACATGCCGCCTCCTTCCGACGAGGTCTCCGACAGAACCTATCACCGGGGTCGGAGATTGAGCCAGACGGCGGCGGCCGCGGCGGTGGGCGTGGCTCTCGCCTACAGCTTCCTTCGATGGAAGCCGTTCAAGGTCGAGGTCACCGGCCCCAGCATGGCCCCCACGCTCCTGCCCGGTGACTGGGCTCTCGCCGTGAAGCCCGCTCGGCTCCGCCGGCGGGACGTAGTGGTCGTGGAGCATCCGGCGCGTCCGGGGTTCGAGATGGTGAAGCGCATCACCGGCATCCCCGGCGAACTCGCCCCGGGCGGCCGGTTCCTGGCGTTCGACGAGTGGTGGGTGGAGGGCGACAGCCCGGCCGCCTCCACCGACAGCCGCCACTTCGGGCCGGTCACGACCGACCGGATCAAGGCTAAGGTGCGCTTGGTCTACTGGCCGCCCTCCAGGCGGCGCCTCCTGTAACGGCCAGACGGCGAGAAGGCCCGGGGGCCCGGCCGCTACGGGGCGGCGGGGCCCGTCGGATCCACGATCCACAGCCCGCTGTTCATGTCCGATACGAAGATCAACCCATCGCTGGCCCGGATGGCCACCCCCCACACGATGGGAACGTTCGGGATGAAGTCGCTGTGCGACACCCCCGCGTCCGGGACGAACTGGCCAACCATGACCGGGTCCCCGGGCGTGGCCGCGTTGAGCGGCGTGAGGTCGAGGGCCACGATCCCATGCGTGTACCAGGACGCGTACGAGCGGTTGCCCATGACCTCGTTGTTGTGGATGCTCCAAGCCCCGAGAGGCGACGTCAGCGTGTGGACGTACGGGAGGTCGTCGAAGTTCGCCACCTGTTGCCCGGTGCTCGCGTCGAACACCCGGATGAACCCCCACGACGGCTGCTGGGCCACCAGCCTGGCCCGGCCCGCGTCGACCATGCCGAGGGCCGTGGCGTGGTCGGTGAACAGCACGGGGATCCTGATGCCCGAGGGGAACGAGGAGAACTGGGGGCTGGTGTTCCTGGCGATGAAGTCGTGGACCACCGCCGCCGCGCCCAGCCCCTGGGCCACCTTTGCCTGCCTCCCCTGACGGCACGCCGGCCGGTGGCGTTGCGGGTCGAAGAACTTGAAGTAGGTCTTCACCACGGCGATCCGGCCCTGGACGCGGGCCGAGCCGTAGTCGCCGGGCGAGCAGCCCTCGCCAGCCGGTCGGACCACCCTGGCGGACAACCGGTGCTCCGGCGACCGCCACAGGGGTCGGGCGTACGGTGCCTCGCTTCCGATGCCCATATCGCCGCCGGACACGATGTGCGCCGGGGACCGGGGGTCGAAGTCCTCGTCGTTCTGCAACAGGAAGGTCCTGTTGGTCCCCTGGTACACGGCCAGAGAGTGCGCGTCGCCGTCCACGTCGGCCTCATACACGGTCCGCGACACCAGCGTGGGGTTGGTGACGTTCGAGATGTCGAGGGTCAGCACGCCGAGGTCCCAGTACGAGACGTACGCCTTCGTCCCGTCGGCGCTGGCTCGGGCGCTGTGGTCATAGGCGGTCCCGAAGGAACCCTGCCCGTAGAACGGACCGGGGGACAGTCCGTGGGCGTTAGCGCCCCACTCTCCGACCACGGTCGGGGTGGTCGGGTTCGTGACGTCGGCGATCCAGAAGTCGCCTCCGGGGAGCGGGTCGAACCACTCGCTGAACGGCGCGGCGAGGAGCGCGTACACGTTCGACCCCCGCTGGAACAGGTCGAGCTCGTGGACGCCGCCTCCCCCGTGGGTGAGGTCCAGGAAGGACAGGTGCACCGGCGCCGCCGGGTTCGTCACGTTCCAGAAGTCCACCCCGAACTCGTCGTCGTCCAGTGCCGGATCCCCGCCGCAACGCTGGATGCCGACCGCCAGCAGGTCGCCGGTGAACGAGGCGGTGGAGACGCTCCGGACGACGACGTCCTCGGCGCTGGTTCCAGCGATCCCCCCAACCCTGGTAGGCAGCATCACCGGGTTCGCCGGGTTGGTGACGTCGACGATCTTCACCCCGAGGCCGTTGCAAGGGC
>DASWJF010000132.1:0-2062 GCA_036397275.1 Actinomycetota bacterium | reverse complement strand
ACCTGGTCACGTTGAACGTGGTCTTCAGGTTCAGCCCGATAGCCCGGTCCCACTCCTCTTCGGTGAGATCGACGAAACGCGCGGAGGCTCCCCCCATGCCGACCTGCACCATCCCTGCGTTGTTTACCAGGATGTCGATGTCCCTGTAGAGCTCAAGCACCGACTCGACCATCGTCCGGGCCTCCTCGAAGTCGGTGAGGTCGGCGGCGAACCCGGCTGCCGTGTAGCCGCGCCCCCGCAGCTCGGTTTCCCGGTCGTGGATCCGGTCGGTGGTGGAGGTGATGGCGAGTATCGCGCCCTCCCGCCCCAGCACCTGCGCGGTCGCGAACCCGATGCCGGTGGGGCTCCCGGCCCCCGTAACCAGCGCGATCCTCGCCTCCAGACCCGGCGCCATCCATATCTCCACGCTCGCGGCGGCCGCGAGCATAGCCTCCAGGTCTGGATGGCGCTGGCCCGCGCGGGTGGATAGGCTCGGGGCGATCCGGACAAGCCCGGGGGGAGCCGTGCTGATCGAGAACGAGTTCCGGGTGAGGGCGCCCATGGACCACACGTGGGCGTACCTGCTCGACGTGGAGAAGGTCGCGCCGTGCGCCCCCGGGGCCGAGCTCACCGACGTGGTCGACGACCGGACCTGGAAGGGCAAGATCCTCATGAAGCTCGGGCCGATCGCGCTGTCGTTCGCCGGCACCGTGACCATGGCAGAACGGGACGACGCGACTCACCGAGTGGTGCTGAAGGCCCAGGGGCAGGAGCAGAAGGGCAAGGGCGCGGCCAGCGCGGCGGTCACGTCCTGGTTGGAGCCGGGCCCCGGAAACGGCGAGACCACCGTGAAGATGCAGGCCGACATCACCCTCACCGGCACCGTGGCCCAGCTCTCGCGAGGGCTCCTCCCCGACGTCTCCGCCAAGCTGACGAACCAGTTCGCCGAATGCCTCCAGGCGAGCATGATGGCGCAGGAGGGAGGAGCCGCGGAAACCGCTCCGGCCGCCGCACCACAGCCGCAGGCAGCGGCGATCGGGGGGATCCGTTTGGCGCTGTACGCGATCGTCAAGGCCGTGGGGCGGTTCTTCTCGGGTTTGCTTGGCCGCAAGCCTTCGTGATCACCGGGATCGTCCTGGCCGCGGGCACTTCGTCGCGGTTCGGCCGGACCAAACAGCTCCTCGAGCTCGATCACAAGCCATTCGTCCAGCACGCCATCGACGCCGCAGTCGACGGGGGCCTCGAAGAGGTCATCGTCGTGCTCGGCCACGACGCGGCGGCGGTCGAGACTGCACTTCGGGGGGCGCGCACGGTGTTCAACCCCGCGTTCGCCGAAGGACAGTCCACCTCGCTTATCGCGGGCCTCGATGCCGCGAACCCCGAGAGCGAGGCGGCCGTGGTGCTCCTGGCCGACCAGCCCGGGATTAGTGCAGATCACGTTCGCGCGCTCGTCGAGGCGTTCCGGGCCCGGCGGTCCCGGATCGTGCGCCTCCGGTTCCGGGACGGCCCCGGCCCCGCGCTCCTCTCGCGAGCGGTTTGGGACGAGGCCCGGAAGATCACCGGGGACACCGGCGCCCGCGAGATCATCGGCGCGAACCCGGAGTGGGTGGAAGACATCGCCGTCGACGAGGACACGCCCCCCGACGTGGACGAGGCTGGCGACCTCGATCGCCTCCGGTGAGAAACGAAGAACCCGGGCCCTTGGCGGCCCGGGCTCTTCGCCTACAGCTAGGTCGGGAGGGGCTAGCCGTAGAAGATGATCGTCACCCAGAGCTTCCCGTCCGCCCTGACTATGCCGATGGCGGTGTTGTCGAAGGCCGTCCGCAGGATGTTCTTGCGGTGGGGCTTGCTCCTCATGAACGCTTTCTCGAGGCCCTCCAGCGTCGTCCCGACTCCCACGTTCTCCCCACCGATCGACCAGTCGACGCCCTTCAGCTTCGATGCGAGGTCGGTGGAGTGGAACAGGTACCCCTTCTCCGCCATCCAGGTGCTGTGACGCTTCGCGTACCTCGAGAGCTTTGCGTCGAGCGCGAGGGCGGCCTTGTCGCGCTCGACGCGATCTTCGTTGGTCAGCCCAAGCATG
>DASWJF010000131.1:0-6469 GCA_036397275.1 Actinomycetota bacterium | reverse complement strand
CCGGTGGTCCCGTTCGGCGTGCTGCTCCCGGAGGCGCTGTTGCTCCTCCCGGTTGGTCCGGTCGAGCTTCGCCCTCCGCTCGTGGTCGAGGAGGTCGGAGACCACGCCGGTCACGCGGGACGCGTCGATCACGTGGACGGTGGGGTTGCCGTACTCCGGGGCGATCCGCACCGCGGTGTGCTGCTTCGAGGTGGTGGCCCCCCCGATCAGCAGCGGAAGGTCCAGGCCGCGCCGCTCCATCTCCTTGGCGACGTGCACCATCTCGTCGAGCGAGGGGGTGATGAGGCCGGACACGCCCACGATGTCGCACCCCTCGTTCACCGCGGTGTCGAGGATCACATCTGCCGGCGCCATCACGCCGAGGTCGATGACCTCGTAGTTGTTGCAGCCCAACACCACGCCCACGATGTTCTTGCCGATGTCGTGGACGTCGCCCTTCACGGTGGCCAGCACCACCTTGCCCTGCGAGCGATCGATGGTGCCGAGGCGCAGCTTCTCCTCCTCCATGAACGGCTCGAGGTAAGCCACCGCCTTCTTCATGGCTCGGGCGCTCTTCACCACCTGGGGCAGGAACATCCTTCCCGAGCCGAACAGGTCGCCGACGATCTTCATCCCCTCCATCAGGGGCCCCTCGATAACGTCCAGGGGCCGGGGGTAGTTGGTCCGGGCCTCTTCGGCGTCCTGTTCGATGAAGTCGACGATGCCGTGCACCAGGGCGTGCTTCAGACGGTCCTCCACGGTGCCCTCGCGCCAGGACAGGTCGCGCTCGCGCTTCGTGCCCTCGCCCCGCACGTTCTCGGCGAACGCGACCATCCGATCGGTGGCGTCGGGGCGGCGGTCGAAGATGATGTCCTCGACGTGCAAGAGGAGGTCGGCCGGGATGTCCTCGTACAGCACCAGCTGGCCGGCGTTCACGATGGCCATGTCGAGGCCCGCCTGGATGGCGTGGTAGAGGAAGGCCGAGTGGATGGCCTCGCGGACCACGTCGTTGCCCCGGAACGAGAACGAGAGGTTCGACACGCCGCCCGAGATCCGCACGCCCGGGCAGCGCTCCTTGATGATCCCGGTGGCCTCGATGAACGCCTTCGCGTACTCGTTGTGCTCCTCGATCCCGGTGGCGATGGCCAGGATGCAGGGGTCGAAGACGATGTCCTGGGGCTCGAAGCCCGCGTCTTGGGTGAGCAGCCGGTAGGCGCGCTCGCAGATCTGGACCTTGCGCTCCACCGTGTCGGCCTGCCCCTTCTCGTCGAAGGCCATCACGACGACCCCGGCCCCGTACCGCTTGGCCTTCCGGGCCTTGTCAAGGAACTCGTCCTCGCCCTCCTTCAGGCTGATCGAGTTCACGACGCCCTTGCCCTGCACGCACTTCAGGCCGGCCTCGATCACCGACCACTTCGAGCTGTCGATCATGATGGGGACCCGGGCGATCTCGGGCTCGGTGGCGACGAGGTTCAGGAACGTCGTCATGGCCTGCTCGGAGTCGAGGAGGTCGGCGTCCATGTTGACGTCGATCAGGTTCGCCCCGCCCCGCACCTGCTCCAGGGCCACCTCCACGCCGCCCTGGTAATCGCCGGCGTCGATCAACCGGTGGAAGCGCCGTGACCCAGTGATGTTGGTGCGCTCGCCGATCATCACGAACCCCGTGTCGGGCCGGATGGCGAACGGCTCAAGGCCGGAGAACGCGGTGAGGCGGGGGGTCTCAGGAACCTTCCGAGGGGGGAGGCCCTCCAGCGCCGACGCCACCCGCCGGATGTGCTCGGGGGTGGTGCCGCAGCACCCGCCCAGGATGTTCGCCAGGCCGGCCTCGGCGAACTCGCGGAGGTACTTCGCGGTCGTGTCCGGCTGCTCGTCGTACCCGCCGAACGCGTTGGGAAGCCCGGCGTTCGGGTGACACGCCGTGTAGACAGGCGCCACCGTGGCCAGGGCTTCCAGGTACGGTCGCATCTCGGCCGCGCCGAGCGAGCAGTTCACGCCGACGCTGAACGGTTCCGCGTGCTCCACCGAGGTCCAGAAGGCCTCGATGGTCTGCCCGGAGAGCGTTCGCCCGCTCCGGTCGACGATCGTGACGGAGATCCACCGGGGGATGTCCGGCGCCACGTCCATGGCCGCGGCGATCGCCGCCTTCGCGTTCAGGGTGTCGAAGATCGTCTCGATGAGCAGCAGGTCCACGCCCCCGTCCCGCAGGCCACGGATCTGCTCGGCATAGGCTTCGTAGACCCGGTCGAACGTGACCTTTCGGTAGGACGGGTCCTCGACCTTGGGGGACAGCGAGAGCGTCACGTTGAGCGGGCCGACGGATCCGGCGACGAAGCGATCGTCGAACCGCGCGACCGCCTCCCGGGCGAGCCGCGCGCCGGCCACGTTCATGTCGTACACGGCGTCCTGGAGGCCGTAGTCCCCCTGTCCGATCGATGTGGCCGTGAACGTGGTGGTGGTCGTGATGTCGGCCCCCGCCTCGAGGTAGGCGTGGTGGACCGAGGACACGATGTCGGGTTGCGTCAAGTTGAGCAGGTCCGGGTCTCCCTTGACGTCCCGCGGGTGGTCGCGGAAGCGTTCCCCCCGGAACTCCTCCTCGGTGAGACCCCGTCCCTGGAGGAGGACGCCCCACGCGCCGTCCAGGATGACGATGCGCTCTGCGAGGAGTCCTTCGAGGCGCGCCCGGGCCGTTTCGATCCTTCTCGTTGGCACGGCCATAGGCAGCCCATGCTAGCGCACCCCTGCGACCGACGGTGGCCCCTTCCAGCGGAAACACGTCCGTCGGGCCGCGTGCGGTAGGCTCCGGCTCGATGCGAGGGGGAACGTGAAGGACGCTCTTGACTCGCTGGCCGATGTGGTTCCGCCGGGGATCGCCTCGCTGGGAGCGCGGACCCGCCCGGCGCCGAGCGGCCGTCGCCGCGATCGGCCCCTCGGCAAGCGCGGCCGGGACGTCCTGGCCCGGGTCCCGCTCTTCGTCGGCCTGTCCAGGCGCCACCTTCGCCAGGTCGCGGAGCACGCGGACGAGGTCGGGTTCCGGCCGGGCGAGACCATCGTGGAGGCCGGCATGCTGGGGGGCGCGTTCTTCCTGATCCTGGAGGGGGAGGCCAAGGTCACGAAGAACAAGCGGACCCTGGTCAAGCTGGGGCCGGGCGACTTCTTCGGGGAGCTCGCGCTGTTGGACGGCGGGCCGAGGACGGCCGCGGTGGTCGCGACCACACGCATGGTCTGCATCCGCATCTTCAAGCGGGCTTTCGACCGGCTGGTCAGGGAGGAGCCGGGGGTGGCGGCCAAGATCCTGGCCGTGCTGGCCGGCCGGATCCGGCGAGCGGAGAAGTCGATCACGGGCTGATGCTGGGGCTCGTCGTCGACTACCGATGGCTGGTCTTCATCCACATCGTGGGAGTGCTTGGGTTCGTCATGTCCCACGGCGTGTCGATGATGGTGGCCCTTCGACTGCGGAAGGAACGCGACCGGACCAGGATCGCGGAGCTGCTCCAGTTCTCCGGCACGTCCGTGATGGCCTCGTACGTCTCGCTCGGGATCCTGCTGATCGGCGGGGTGTGGGCCGGGTTCCGGCTGGACTGGTGGGACCACGGGTGGATCTGGGTCTCGCTCGGCGTGCTGGTGTTCATGATCGCGGAGATGCGCGTGGTGGCCCGGCCCTACTACCAGAGGCTGAAGGAGGCGGTGGAGCTTCGGCCCTCGGGGGTTCCCCGAAGGAGCGACGAGGAGCTGGACGCGATGCTCCGCTCGCGGCTCCCGCTCTTGAACACCGTCTTCGGCTACGCGTCGCTTGTGTTCATCACGTGGCTGATGATCTGGAAGCCGTGGTGAGATGGACCTAGAGGTCGGTCGGCTCCAGCGGCTTCGCGGCCGGCCCGTTCACCACCTCGCCCTTCGGGGCGAACCGCGAGCCGTGGCAGCGACAGTCCCAGGTCCGCTCCCCGGGATTCCACTTCACCGTGCACCCCATGTGCGTGCACTTCGCCGACAGCGCGTGCACGGTGCCCTTCTGGTCCCGGTACACCGCGACCTTGTGATCGCCGGTCACCACGATCCCGCCCTCGCCATTACCGATCTCGGACAGGCTCTGGGCCACGGTCCGGGCGATCAGCACGTCGCACGGGGCGTACTCGGAGACCTTCTTCGGGACCGAGGACAGGAACAGGCCCTTGGCCCCGGCGAGCCCTCGGTTCCCCACCACGATCAGGTCGAGGCCTTCCCTCGCCGCGGCTCCCATGATGGCCTCGGCGGGGTCGCCTCCCAGGATCAGCGTGGTGGCCGGCTCGGTCCCCTCGCCGATCGTGGCGGCCGTGTCCCGGAGGATCAGCTCGCCGGTCGCGGGGTGACCCACGAAGGCCAGCGACACGGACGCACCGAGCGGAGTGGCCAGGGCGTAGCCCTTCCGGGCCGCGCGATCGGCGGTGGAGGAGCCGTCGGTGGCCACGAGCATCCGGGCGTACGGCATGGTCCCGGCCTCCCGTCGCTTGGCCGGGCGCTCCCGCACCAGCAGGACGTCGCAGGGCGCGTGGCTGGACACCCTGCTGGCCACGCTGCCGATGATCTGCTCGCCGAGCGACAGGCCCCGGCTGCCGAGGACGATGAGGTCGGCCTCCTTCACGTCCGCCACCTCGACGATCTCGTCGGCGGGGGCCCCGTCCCGGAGGACGACCTCGGGCTCCAGGCCCTCGGCGCTCGCCGTGGCCACGGCCCGCTCCACCGCGGACTGGGCCCGCTCCGGCCGCTCGTAGGTGCGGACGATCAGCAGGCTCGCCTTCGAGGCCCGGGCCAGGGCGGCGCCGACGTGCTCAGCGCTCTCGGCGAAGGGCGACCCGTTGGTCGCCAGGACGATGCGCTTGTAGGCCATTCGGTCGGTCCTCCGGGTCTCGCGCGCAGCCTAATCTACCGCCCGAACCTGTCCCTCGCGGCTCCGCGCGCTACGCTAGATGGCAGAACCCGAGAGCAGGAGGCCCGCCGGGCACCGCCCGGCAACGACGATGCCGAAGTCGATCGAGGAGACGAACCACGTCGTCATCCGGTTCGCCGGCGACTCGGGGGACGGCATGCAGCTGACCGGCGACCGGTTCACCAACGCCACGGCGATCGTGGGCAACGACCTGGCCACCCTGCCCGACTTCCCGGCCGAGATCCGGGCCCCCGCCGGGACGGTCCACGGGGTGTCGGCGTTCCAGATCCAGTTCGCGTCCGAGGACATCACCACCCCGGGCGACCATCCGAACGTCCTTGTGGCCATGAACCCGGCCGCCCTGAAGGCCAACCTGCACCTGCTGGAGAAGGGTGGGACGGTCATCGTGAACGAGGACGCCTTCATCCAGCGAAACGTGGACAAGGCCGGCTACGCCTCGAACCCCCTGGAGGACGGCAGCCTCGACGGCTACCAGGTGTACAAGGTGCCGATGACCTCCATCACGGTCCGGGCCGTGGAGGAGCTCGGCCTGTCCCGCAAGGAGGCCGAACGGTCGAAGAACATGTTCGCGCTCGGCCTGGTGTCGTGGATGTACGGCCGGCCCTCCGAGGTCACGCTGAACTGGCTGCACAAGAAGTTCGGCGACAAGCCGCAGATCTACGACGCCAACGTGGCGGCCTTCAAGGCCGGGTACAACTTCGGGGAGACCACCGAGCTGTTCGCCCACTCCTACCAGGTGAAGCCGGCGCCGGCCACGCCGGGCACCTACCGAAACATCACCG
Organism: Actinomycetota bacterium; assembly: GCA_036397275.1. Taxonomy (GTDB): domain Bacteria; phylum Actinomycetota; class UBA4738; order UBA4738; family HRBIN12; genus AC-69. The sequence goes on along the minus strand of DASWJF010000131.1, from coordinate 784 downwards.
GCGCGGCGGCCCTGGCGCTCGGCCTGGTGGCGGCGAGCGAACGAAGCGGTCTGCCCCTGTTCTACGCGAGCTACCCCATCACGCCGGCGTCGGAGCTGCTGCACGAGCTGTCGCGGCTGAAGAACTTCGGGGTGCGAACCCTACAGGCCGAGGACGAGATCGCCGCGGCCAACGTGGCCCTCGGCGCGGGGTTCGCCGGGCACCTCGGGGTGACCGGCACCAGCGGTCCCGGCATGGACCTGAAGGCCGAGACGCTCGGCCTGGCCGTGGCCCTTGAGCTTCCAATGGTGATCGTCGACGTCCAGCGGGCGGGTCCGTCCACGGGGATGCCGACGAAAACCGAAGCCGCCGACCTCCTCCTGGCCATGTACGGACGGCACGGCGAGTCGCCCATGCCGATCATCGCGTCGTACTCTCCGGCGAACTGCTTCGACGTGGCCATCGAGGCCTGCCGGATCGCCGTGAAATACCGGACGCCGGTGATCCTGCTCTCCGACACCTTCCTGGCGAACTCCTCGGAGCCGTGGCTGCTCCCAGACGTCGAGAGCCTGCCCACGATGGACCCCGGCTTCGCCACCAAGCCCAACGCCGGCACGGAGTTCCTGCCGTACCTGCGGGACGAGAACCTGGCCCGTCCGTGGGCCGTCCCCGGGACGCCCGGCCTCCGCCACCGGATCGGCGGGCTGGAGAAGGAGGACGGGACCGGCGACATCAGCTACGAGCCCGAGAACCACGAGCGGATGACCGAGCTTCGGGCGGCCAAGGTGGCCAAGATCGCCGACGA
>DASWJF010000130.1:0-3936 GCA_036397275.1 Actinomycetota bacterium | reverse complement strand
GCTCGAAGGATCGAGCGGAGGGCCGAGGCGAATGTCAGGCCCGCCTTGGGATTGACCTGCATCTGGTTCACGCCGGGCAGCCGGTATTCCACCGGATCCTCCACCGTGATGATGTTTCGGTCGGGGCTGTTCACCATGTTGAGCGTCGCGTACAGGGTGGTCGACTTCCCCGAACCGGTCGGCCCGGTCACGAGGATGGCGCCGTAGGGCTTGCGGAAGGACTGCTCGTATCGCTTGAACGCCTCCTCCTGGAAGCCGAGTTGGGACAGCTGGAGCAGCGCCTGGCTCTTGTCCAGGATCCGGATGACCACCTTCTCCCCGAACACGGTGGGGAGCGCGGCGAGACGGAGGTCGAGCACCTTGCCGCCCACCTTCAGGCTCATCCGGCCGTCCTGCGGGACGCGCTTCTCCGCGATGTTCAGGTCCGCCATGACCTTCAGCCGGCTGATCAGCCCGCCCTGGATGTTCTTGGGCGAGCGCATGACCTCGTGGAGCACGCCGTCCACGCGGTACCGGATGCGGACGTCCTTCTCGTGGGGCTCGATGTGGACGTCCGAGGCCCGGTCGGCCACGGCCTGGGTCATGATGGCCTGCACCAGCTTGACGATGGGGGCGTCCTCGACTGCCGCCTCCAGGTCTTCCCCCGACTCCTCGGCCTCGAGCCTGGTCGAGGCCTCGCTGGCCAGGGCCACGACCTGCTCGCCCATCCCCCCGAACTTGTTGATGGCCTGCTCCACGTCGCTCGCGGTAGCCACGACCGGCTGGACGTCGCGGTTCGTGATGGCCCGGATGTCGTCCAGGGCGTACACGTTGGCGGGGTCGGACATGGCGACGAGCAGCTTGCCGTCGCGCTCGCCGATGGGGATGGCCCGGTACCGGCGGGCCAGCTGATCGGGCAGCAGCGTCGCCGCCACCGGATCGATGGGGTGCTCGGTGAGGTCGACGAAGTCCAAGCCGACCTGCTCGGCCAGGGCGCTCACCAGATCGCGCTCCTTGATGTACCCGAGGTCGATCAGCGTGCGGCCGAGCGACTTGGGCGTGTTTCGGTGCTCCTGAAGGGCGTGGTCCAGCTGTTCCTGTGAGAGGAGGCCCTGCTCCAGGAGGATCTGCCCGAGCTGCTTCGGCTTGCGCTTGGCGGTCACCATGGTCCGTTGGTCCTAGGTCGCTTCATTGTTCTCGTCACCGTCGCCGCCCTCCTGAAGGAGCCTGGAGAACTCCTGGGCGAGCAGCACCCGGTCGATTTCCTCGCCCTCTCCCGGCCCGGCCCGACGGGCCGGCCCGAGGTCCTCGGACGGGGCCGGGCGCGCCTCGCGCTCCGCCGGCTCCGTTCGGGCGCCGGCCGGGGCGGGTGCGGGGGGCTTGGCCTCGGGATGGAGCGAGGACCGTGGCTTGCTGGACGGGGCGGGGGACGCCTCCGGCACTCGAAGCGCCTCACGCCGTGCCCGGATCTCCTCCGCCGCGTAGAGCATCTGCTCGAGCTGGTCGATGATCAGCCCCGGACGCACCCCCTGGGCGCTCAGGGCGAACGCCGCATACGGCCCCCGTCGGACGTACGTCCAGATCTCGTCGCCGAACTCGATGAATCCCTTCTCGGGCTCCCCGATGGAGGCGAACTTCAGCCACGCCGGTTTGACGAGGCTTTCCTGATCCTGCGGAAAGGCCCCCAGAACCAGGCCATCCCGGGACAGGATCAGACAGCCCCGCAGCTCACCGACGCTGGCCACAATCCGTGCCGCGAGGGCGGAGAACTCTTCCATGAGAACGTGCTCCTCCTAGCTATCGGGGAGGGCACGAAGCCACTTGAGGGAGGCGGTATGGGTTAGCCCGTTAGCGGGACGCGGGGTGGGGCGGAAGGGCGTCCCGGGGGGCCGACTCGGCCATCTCGGCCAGGGCGGCCGCCGACATCACCGCGAGTGGAGGCTCTCGCCCCGTCCACAGCTCGAACGAGAGCGCGGCCTGATGAAGGAGGAGCCCGAGGCCACCGAAGGCCTTGGCCCCGCTGGCCCTGGCCGCGGAGAGGAGCGGGGTCGCGCTGGGGCGATAGAGCAGGTCCACCACCAGCACGTCGGGGTGGAGGCGGGGCAGCGGCAGGACCTCGCCCTCCACCCCCACCGGCGTGGCGTTCACGACGAGGTGCACGTCGGCGCCTTCGGCCGACTCGAGCGTCCCCACGCTCACCTCGGAAGGGAGTCCGTCCAGCGTTCGAACGAGCGGTTCGGCCCGGGACGGGTCGCGCACCGCGATCAGGAGCCGCTCCACCCCCCCGCGGGCCAGGGCGAGCGCGCACGCCCGGGCCGCTCCGCCCGCCCCGAACACCAGCGCCGTCCGGCCCGCGGGGTCGAAGCCGGCGTCCCGGCGGAGGAACCGGTCGAAGCCCAGCGTGTCGGTGTTGTGGCCGGACAGGCCGGCAGGTCCAACGACGATCGTGTTCACAGCCTGGAGCCGTTCGGCGTCCTCGGACAGGTCGCGGACCAGGCTGGCCGCCTCGGTCTTGTGCGGCATCGTGACGTTGGCCCCGGCGAACCCCGCGGCCACGAGACCCGGGAGGGCCGCACGGAGCTCCCCCGGCGGCACGGGAAGGGGCACGTACACCCAGTCCAGACCGAGGGCGGCGAAGGCCGCGTTGTGGATCACCGGCGACAGGCTCCCCGAAGCCGGCCACCCGATGACGCCGACCGTCCGCGTGGAGCCGCCGACCCTCGCGATGCGCCGTTCTTCACCCATCGGCTCGGATCACCCCAGGCATCTCGCCTTGTCGCGAAGGAACTCCTCAAACGTGGTGCTGAACGCGTGGTGCCCGTCGGCGCCGCACAGGACGTAATAGAGGAAGTCCACGTCGGCCGGGCGGAGCGCGGCCTGGAGCGACGCCAGGCCGGGGCTGGCGATAGGGGTCGGCGGAAGGCCCGCGTACAGCCGGGTGTTGTAGGGGCTGTCGATCTCGAAGTCCGACACCGTGAGGCCGTCGTCGGGGTTGGGGTCGATGTACTGGACGGTGGCGTCGATCCCGAGGGGCATCCCCGCCGCCAGCCGCTTGTAGATGACCGCCGCGATCAGCGGACGGTCCTTGGGGACCCTGGCCTCCTCCTCCACCATGGAGGCCACGATCACGTTCTCGTACGGCGTGAGGCCGAGGTCGCCGGCGCCATCCCACCCGAGCGAGGCGGCGTCCTGGCCGAACTGGTCAAGGAGCCGCGCGATCACGTCGTCCGCGGTCGTCCCGCGCTCCAGGAACTCGTAGGTCTCCGGGAACAGGAAGCCCTCCAGCGACTCGCCCGCCATGAGGTAAGGAGGGAGCGACCATTCGCCCGAGTCCGCGGCCCGCAGGAACCGCGGCGCGGGGATGCCCACCACCTCCTCCACGCGCTCGGCGATCTGCGTGAGCCGGTACCCCTCGGGGATCGTGAGGCGGACCGTGGGGGCGGGCGGGGGCGGCTTCGTGATGACGACGAACGCCTCGTGCGGGGTCATGTTCGTCGTGAGCTCGAACGAGCCCTCCCGGATCTCGTCGGCGAGGCCGCTCCGGCGAAGCAGCCACTTCGAGACCGTGCCACACCGGATCACGCCGGCCTGGTGCAGGGCGTCCACGACCTCCGAGCCGGACGCTCCCTCGGAGACCGTGAACGCGACCGGGGTCCGGGGGCCGGACGCCTCCTCGCACCACGTGTAGTAGCGCACGCCGGCGGCGACCAGGAGCCCCGCGACGAGAAGGACCGTGAGCGCGATGCGGGCGCCCCGCCCCCGCCTGGGGCGGGCGGGAACCTCGGCGTGGGCCTCGGGGGGCGTGGGCTCAGGCATTGCCGGGGACCGAGCATACCGGGCCGGCCGCTAGATCAGTGCCCGTAGATGGCGGGTCGGTACCGCGGCCGCGGGATGGGCCGTCCCGCTTTCCGAGCCGCCGCGAGCCAGGCCTCCTTGGCCCGGTTCACCTCGGCCACA
>DASWJF010000129.1:0-3313 GCA_036397275.1 Actinomycetota bacterium | reverse complement strand
CGGATCCACGATCCAGAGCCCGCTGTTCATGTCCGAGACGAAGATCAACCCGTCGCTGGCCCGGATGGCCACGCCCCACACGATGGGAACGTTCGGGATGAAGTCGCTGTGCGACACCCCCGCGTCCGGGACGAACTGGCCCACCATGACCGGGTCCCCGGGCGTGGCCGCGTTGAGCGGCGTGAGGTCGAGGGCCACGATCCCGTGCGTGTACCAAGACGCGTACGAGCGGTTCCCCATGACCTCGTTGTTGTGGATGCTCCATGCTCCGAGAGGCGACGTCAGGGTGTGGACGTACGGGAGGTCGTCGAAGTTCGCCACCTGTTGCCCGGTGCTCGCGTCGAACACGCGGAGGAACCCCCACGACGGTTGCTGCGCCACAAGCCTGGCCCGGCCGGCATCGACCATGCCGAGGGCCGTGGCGTGGTCGGTGAACAGCACGGGGATCCTGATCCCCGAGGTGAACGAAACCCACTGGGGGCTGGTGTTCCTGGCGATGAAGTCGTGGACCACCGCGGCCGCGCCCAGCCCCTGGGCCACCTTCTCCTGCCGCCCCGGGCGGCAGGCGGGCCGGTGGGGCTGCGGGTCGAAGAACTTGAAGTAGGTCTTCACCACGGCGATCCGGCCCTGGGTGCGGGCCGAGCCGTAGTCGCCGGGCGAGCACCCCTCGCGAGCCGGCCGGACCACCCTGCCGGTCAATCGATGCTCCGGCGACCGCCACAGGGGTCGGGCGTACGGCGCCTCGCTCCCGATGCCAACGTCGCCGCCGGACACGATGTGCGCCGGGGAGCGGGGGTCGAAGTCCTCGTCGTTCTGCAACAGGAAAGTCCTGCTGGTCCCCGGGTAGACGGCCAGAGAGTGCGCGTCGCCGTCCGCGTCGGCCTCATACGTGGTCCGCGACACGAGCGTGGGGTTGGCAACGTTCGAGATGTCGAGGGTCACCACGCCGAGGTCCCAGTACGAGACGTACGCCTTGGTCCCGTCGGCACTGGCTCGGGCGCTGTGGTCGTACATCGAGCCGAACGACCCCTGTCCGTAGAAGGGGCCGCGGGACAGCCCGTGCGCGCCCGCACCCCACTCTCCGACGACCGTCGGGCTGGCCGGGTTCGTGACGTCGGCGATCGAGAAGTCGCCGCCGGGCATCGGGTCGAACCACTCGCTGAACGGCGCGGCGAGGAGCGCATACACGTTCGTCCCTCGTTGGAACAGGTCGAGCTCATGGACGCCCCCGTCTCCGGTCGTCACGCCCAGGAAGGACAGGTGGACGGGCGCAGCCGGGTTGGTCACGTTCCAGAAGTCCACCCCGAACTCCGCGTTGTCCAGCGATGCGTCTTGGAAGTCGCAGCGCTGAATCCCGACCGCCAGTAGGTCGCCCGTGAACGAGGCGGTGGAGACGCTTCGAACCACGACGTCCTCGGCGCTGGTCCCCGCGATGCCCCCCACCCTGGTGGGCAGCATCACCGGGTTCGCCGGGTTGGTCACGTCGACGATCTTCACCCCGAGGCCGTTGCAGGGGTCGCCCCACGTTCCCACGTAGGCGAAGTTGCCGTGGACCCACACGTCGCCGTTCGTGTCCGAGGCGCCCAGGTCGGTGTGGCCGATCACCGTGAAGTTGTTCGTGATCGGGACCAGGGGCGCGGCGGTCGCGCGGGCGGCCCGGTCCACGCTCGTCCGGAGCCGCGCGTTCATCTTGTCGAGCGAGGCCCGGTACGCGTGTGCCTTCCGCGTGGGTACCCCCGCGCCGGCCGGGAAGGGTCCCGTCGCCACCATCAGGACGAGCAGCAGGAACGACACGAAGGACGGTAGAACCCGACGGTGGCGCATCGGCCCCCTCCCTTTCGAGCACGCGGGCGCGGATAGGCCCTGGCGCGGGCTACCGCGTACCCAAGCACCCGTCTGGTCGCCCGGTCAAGCCCTCGCTTGCCGGGAATTCCATGGATAGCGTAGGATTTGCAGTTGCAATGATCAGGACTCGGTGCCGTGGGCTCGTTGGGGCCATGATCCCCTGCCGGTGCTGCTGTCCCGAGGTGCCCGGCGCCGGCCGCTAGCGGCCGTCGCGCCCCCGGCACCGGCCCTCACCTGCCCACCACCCTCGGAGGTTCGTGCTCATGGATGTCATCACCACCACCGTCGATGCCCGGGGCCAGTCCTGCCCGGGTCCGCTCGTCACGCTGCACCATGCGCTGAAGGATGCGCGCCAGGGCGACCTGCTCGAGCTCCTTTGCACGGACCCGGGGGCCCGCTCGGACGTGCCGTCCTGGGCCAAGCTCTCCGGCAACGAGCTGGTCGAGGCCACCGAGGAGGACGGCCTGCTCCGCTACGTGATCCGGAAGGCCCGAGCATGAGCACCGAGACGGCCACCGACACGACCGAGCTCAAAGAGTTGATCGACCAGGCCCTCGCGGAGCGCGAGGACGGCATCAACAAGAAGAACAAGATCACGATCATCGCCTGGGACGGCCACCTCGATCGGGTCTGGCCCACGCTGATCCTGTCCACCACCGCCGCGGCCAGCGGCATGGAGGTCTCCGTCTTCTTCACCTTCTGGGGTCTGTTCGCGCTGGTGAAGCCCGAAGAGCGGACGACCGGCAAGGAGTGGATGACGAAAGCGCTCTCGGTGCTGAACCCCGGGGCCCTCAAGCGAGCCAAGCTCTCGCGCTACAACTTCGCCGGCATGGGGCCGTGGATGCTCGGCAAGCTCGCCGAGGACTACAAGACCCCCCACCCCACCGAGCTCCTGGAGATGGCGCGGGACATGGGCGTTCGCCTGATCCCCTGCCAGATGACGATGGACCTAATGGGGGTCAAGAAGGAGGACCTGATCGACGGGCTCGAGGAGCCCATCGGCGCCGCCACCGCGCTCCTCGAGATGAAGGAGTCGGCGATCCAGCTGTTCATCTAGCGCCCGGTCAGCGAGAAGTGCATGTAATCTGGGCCGCTCGACCAGTAGCCGCCCCACCCCCAGCCGATCGCGGCGAACGACCGGACCACGATGTCCCCGGGGTGGATCATCCCCGGCAGGTCGAGGGACCGGTCTCGGTAGGGCCGGGCGTTGCGATTCCGCACGTACCCGTCGGCCCCGACGTAGGGGTTCTGGGTGGGGTTGACGTCGATTGCCCATCCGTAGGAGTGCTGCGACCACGTTCCGAGCGGCCCTCGGGGGGTGATCACGGGCCGGCAGTTGAACGAGGCCGTGTAGTCGCGCCTGTCGTTGGGGTCGTCGTGGTTCGGGCGGTACCGGCGGGACAGGTGCATGCGCTTGATGGGGAACCGGGCATCGAACAGCTGCCGGAACACCCACACCACGTCGGCG
>DASWJF010000128.1:0-2131 GCA_036397275.1 Actinomycetota bacterium | reverse complement strand
CCGTAGGTGAAGTACACGTACAGGTGGCCGGGGCGCCCGAACATGACCTCGGTCCGCCGGGTCCGTCCCCGGTAGGAGTGGCTGGCCGGATCGCCCTCCTGATACGCCTCCGTCTCCACGATCCGGGCCGAGAGACGGCGTTCGTCCGGGAGCCTTCGCACCAGGATCCGGCCCAGCAGGTCCGGAGCGACCTCCGGGGATGGGCGGGCGTAGAACGAGCGCGGGAGGCGCCGGGAGGGCGGCACGGCTAGGCGGGGCGGCCCTTCCGCAGGAACCGCCGGAGCTTCGCCAGCGGCCACGCGTTGATGACGTCGTCCTTCGTGAGCCACCCTCGCTGCGCCGTGGCCACCCCGAAGCGCATCAGGGGGAGGTGGACGGCGGCGTGCGCGTCGGTGTCCACGGCGAACTTCACCCCGTGGCGCTTGGCCCACAGGATGTTCTCGTCCTTCAGGTCGAGCCGGTCGGGGAAGCCGTTCACCTCCATGGCGGTCCCGGTTCGGGCAGCCGCCTTGAACACCTCGTCGAGGTCGAACTCGATCGGTGGGCGCTTGCCGATCATGCGGGCGGTGGGGTGCCCGATCACGTGCACGTACGGATGCTCCACCGCCCGGACGATCCGCCGGGTCATCTCGTCCTTCGACTGGTTGAAGTGGGTGTGGACCGAGGCCACCAGCACGTCGAACCCGGCCAGGAACTCCTCCGGCCAATCGACTCCCCCATCCGGGTCGATGTTCAGCTCGGAGCCATGCAGGAGCGTCGTCTTCGGATACTTCTTCTGGAGCTGCCTCAGGCGTGTTCGCTGGGCCAGGATCTTCTCGTCGGTCATCCGCTGCATGTACAGGTTCGGCGCGTGGTCGGTGACCGCGTAGTAGGCGTACTTCAGCTCGGCCGCGGCCTCCAGCATCTCCTCCAGCGGCGCCAGCCCGTCGGTGAGGTTCGTGTGCGTGTGGAGGTCGCCCTTCATCTGCTTCTGCTGGACGACGTCGGGCAGCTCCCCGGCCAGGGCGGCCTCGATCTCGCCGCGATCCTCCCGCAGCGTGGGCGGGACGAACGGCAGACCGAGGCGCTGGTAGACCTCCTCCTCCGTCTTGGCCACGATCAACGTGCCCGTCTTCACCCGGAACAGCCCGTACTCGTTCAGCCGAAGGCCCTTGCGGATGGCCATCTCCCGGAGCCGGATGTTGTGGGCTTTCGAGCCCGTGAAATACAGCAGGGCCGCGCCCCAGGCCTCCGGCGGGATCACCCGCACGTCCACCTGGAGACCGCCCCTCGTGACCACCGAGGACTTGGTCTCCCCGTGGGCCAGGATGCGGTCCACCACCGGGAGCGAGACGAACCGGTCCATGATCGGCTGAGGCTTCTCCGCCGCCACCAGGAGGTCCACGTCGCCGATGGTCTCGGCCATCCGCCGGAGCGAGCCGGCGTACGTGGCCCGCTGCACCTCCTTCAACGCCGACAGCTCGCGAAGGAGGTCCTCGGCCACGTCCAGCGCCACGTTCACCTGCACCCGCCCCCCGGACGAGTGCATCTGCTCGATCCCCCGCACGATGTTGTCCGAGGTCTTCGGGCCGAACCCCTTCAGGCCCTCGAGGCGGCCCCCGTGGATCGCATCGAGGAGCTCGTCCACCGACGTCACGTGGAGCTCCTCGTACAGGGACATGGCTCGCTTCGGTCCCAAGCCGGGAATGGCCATCAGCTGGCGCACCCCCGCCGGGATCTGGGCCCGGAGCTCCTCCAGGGCCCCCATGGTCCCGGTGGCCAGGAACTCGTGGACCTTCTCGGCGATGGACTTGCCGACGTTCGGGATGCCCTGGAGCTGCTTCACGTCCAAGGCGGAGATGTCGGCCGGATACCCGCCGACGGCCCGCGCGGCCTTCTCGTAGGCCCGGGGCTTGAACGGGTCATCCGACAGGATCGAGATGAGGTCCGCGTACTCGAGGAGGACGGCCTCGACGGCCTCGTTCGCTCGGGGCACGGACGGAATCCTACTGAAGCGCGATCAGGCCACGCCGAGGAGCCAGAGCAGCAGCGCCTTCTGCGTGTGCATCCGGTTCTCGGCCTGGTCCCACACGGCGGAGTGCGGTCCATCGATCACCTCGTCGGTGATCTCCTGGCCGCGGTGCGCCGGCAG
>DASWJF010000127.1:0-3252 GCA_036397275.1 Actinomycetota bacterium | reverse complement strand
CCCGGACCTTCGACTGGGTCGAGTGAGGCAGTAACGGAGGCCGTGCCCGGGGAGACTGTTCCCCGGGCAGCCCCCGATGGGCAGTCCCTTCCGAAGGGAGGGAGCGATGAAGGACGATCAGGAGGGCGACTTCGCGGCCGGCCAAGAGGCCGAGCACCCGGAGGAGCACCACAAGGGCGACTTCGCCGAGGGACAGGAGGACGAGGAGCAGCACGACAAGCATGCCCACCCCGACTTCGCCAAGGGGCAGGAAGAGAAGGAACACGGGGGCGAGAAGGAGCACAAAGGCACCTTCGCCGAGGGACAGGACGAGGACGAGCACTGAGACCCCCATCCCCTCCCGCCGTTTCGGCGGTGGGTGCGAAGATGGCGGCATGAGCTCCGCTCTCCACCCGCGGCTCGCGCTCATCGTGTGGAGCTGAGGCCGGCGATGGCCACCCTCCAGGCGGACGTCCTCGTCATCGGGGGAGGCTCTACCGGTGTTGGCGTGGCGCGCGATGCCGCGATGCGCGGGTTCTCCACGGTCCTGGTGGACCGGGGCGACCTGGCCACGGGGACCACCGGACGGTTCCACGGGCTCCTGCACTCGGGCGGCCGGTACGTGGTGAAGGACCCCAAGGCCGCCCTGGAGTGCCACCACGAGAACCGCATCCTCCGCGAGATCGCCGCCGACTGCATCGAGGACACGGGCGGGCTGTTCGTGACGACCCCCATCGACGACCCGGCGTACGCCGACCGGTTCGTGCAGGGATGTCGGGCCGCCGATGTCCCCGCGGAGGAGATCCCCGTGGCGGAGGCCCTGCGGCGGGAGCCCCGCCTGAACCCCCGGATCTCCAGGGCGTTCATCGTGCCCGACGGCTCGGTGGACTCCTGGAAGACCGTGTGGGGGTGTGCCCGGTCGGCCATGGCCCACGGGGCCAGGATCCTTCCGTACCACGAGGTTATCCGGCTCGTCGTGGAGGGTTCCGCGGTAAAGGGTGCGGTCGTCGAGGACCACCGCGGCGGCGAGGAGGTGGAGATACACGCCGACCTGGTGGTGAACGCCGGAGGGGCGTGGGCCGGGAGGATCGCCGCGATGGCCGGCTGCGAGGTCACCATCCTCCCCGGCAAGGGGATCATGATCGCCATGAACCATCGGCTGGTGAACACGGTGGTGAACCGGTGCGAGATGCCGGCCGACGGCGACATCATCGTCCCGATCCGCACGGTCTCCGTGATCGGCACCACGGACGAGGGGGTGGCCGACCCCGACGACTGGGAGATCACCCGCGACGAGGTTCAGAAGATGCTCGACGCCGGGGAGAACCTCGTGCCCGGGTTCCGAGAGGCCCGAGCGCTCAGGGTGTGGGGCGGGGTTCGTCCCTTGTTCCAGGAGAAGGCGGAGGGGACCGACACGCGCGATGTGACCCGGGCCCACACGCTCTTGAACCACCGGACCCGGGACGGCATCGAGCGGTTCCTCACGATCACCGGGGGGAAGTTCTGCACGTTCCGGCTGATGGCGGAGGACACCGTGGACGTCTTGTGCGCGGAGCTGGGGGTCGACCGGGCCTGCCGCACGGCCCACGAGCCACTCCCCGATTCCGAGGACCAGCGGTACTACTGGCTGGGCGCCCGCGTGGCCGCGCGGGAGGAGACCCTCCATCGGGACCAGTTGATCTGCGAGTGCGAGATGGTCCCGCGGCGGCGCCTGGAGGAGGCGATGAGCCGCCGGGCCACCACCGATCTTGACGACATCCGAAGGACCGTTCGCCTGGGGATGGGCCCCTGCCAGGGCGGGTTCTGCATCTACCGAGCCACCGGGATCCTCCACCAGGTCCAGCGGATCCCGGCGCTCGCCGCGAACGGTTCTCTTCTGGACTTCCTCCAGGAGCGGTGGAAGGGCGTCCAACCCATCCTGTACGGCGACCAGCTCCGGCAGGCCCGGCTGGACGACTGGATCTTCCAGGGACTCCTCGACGTTGGGCACCTCCCCGTATGAGTGCCGATGCCGTCGTGATCGGGGCTGGGCTGGCCGGACTGACCGCGGCCATCCGCCTGTCCGAGGGAGGCCTTCGGACCGTGCTCGTGGCCAAGGGGGTCGGGGCGACCCACCTCTCGCCTTCCTCCATCGACGTCCTGGGGTACGCGCCGGAGCTCGTTGAGAGCCCGGCCCGGGCGCTCCCTGCCTTCACGGATGAGCGCCCCGACCACCCCTATGCTCGGCTGTCGCCCCAGATCGTGGCGGCCAGCATGGACTGGCTCCGGGAGCGGGTCCCGCCCATCTCCTACACGGGATCCCTCGACGAGAACCTCCTCGTTCCAACGGCCGTCGGCGTGGCGAAGCCGACGGCGCTCGTGCCGGAGGCCATGGCCGGGGGCGACCTTCGAGCCGGCGGGCGGTTCGCGTTCGTGGGGCTGCGGGCCCTGAAGGACTTCTACCCCGCGTATCTGGCCGAGAACCTCTCCCAGGCCAAGCTCCCATCGGGCGCGGCCGTGGAGGCCCGCGCCGTCGAGCTCAGGGATCCGGGCGACGAGGCCGACGTGAACCCCTTGGGTTACGCCCGCCTCTTCGAGGAGCCCGGCTTCCGCAAGGCCGTCGCGTCCGACCTCCTGTCCCGAGTGGAGCCCGGAGAGGCCGTGGGGTTCCCCGCGACGCTCGGCCTCGACGAACATCGAACCGTATGGCGGGAGCTCCAGGACCTCCTGGAGCGGCCGGTGTTCGAGGTCCCCACGCTCCCGCCGTCGGTCCCCGGCATCCGGCTGTTCCGGGCGCTCCGGGAACGCTTCCGGCAGGCCGGCGGGCGGCTGGTGATGGGGCCGACCGCGGTCGGCGCCGACACGAGGGACGGGGTGGTGGAGCGGGTGGTGGTCCAGGCCGCGGCGGCCCGGCCGGCCACCCACGAAGCGAGATGGTTCGTCCTGGCCACGGGAGGCTTCGCGGCCGGAGCCATCCATCTCGACTCACACGGCGAGGTGTGGGAGAACCTGTTCGGCCTCCCCGTGGCGGGGGCGCCGGGCGCCGACGAACCGCGGTTCCTCCCCCGCTACCTCGACGACCACCCCATGGCCCGGGCCGGCCTCGCCGTGGACGAACACCTTCGGCCCATCGACGCGCTGGGGGGCCCGGCGTTCGAGAACCTGTTCGCGTGCGGAGCGGTGCTGGGGGGCGCGGAGCCCTGGCGGGAACAGTCCGGGAACGGCCTGGCGCTCTCCACGGGGTTCGCCGCCGCATCGCACATCCTGGAACGGGTGTCGTGATGGACGCCATGG
>DASWJF010000126.1:0-2349 GCA_036397275.1 Actinomycetota bacterium | reverse complement strand
CCCCGTCAGCACGACCACCGGCTTGTCCAGGGACCGGTAGTAGTGCAGCAGCTCCCAGGCAGCCACCCCGCAGATCAGCAGATCGCTCTCGAGCTCGAGATCGAGCACGATCGCGTCCGCGTCCTCGGCCAGCGGGCACCCATTCTTGCGAGCGCCGGCGCACAGGAAGTCTGGTCCCTCGGGGCCTGGGCAGCCCACCACCTCGAACCCCGCTTCCCGCAGCCAGCCCAGCAGTACGTCGCGCAGCCAGGTCTCGGATTCCGCCACCACAACCTTCATCGTCCGACCTCCCGATGGCCTGCCGCCCCCCGGTGATTCCAGACGAGGTGGACATGTCCCGAGCGCCTCGTGAGGTGCACGCCACAGGAGGGGCAGAAGAACCCGCACGACACCTCCTCGCGCTCGGGGACCATCAGGACCTCTCCGCAGGCCGGGCAGGGATGACGTACGTGATGCACGTGCGGCACCTCTCCGACCTCAGCAAGGGCGACGCAGTCCTCGCACAGCATCCGCGTCTCGTCCGCAAGGCAAGCACGGGACAAGATCAGGCGACAGGCCCGACACGTGAACTCATGGCCCGTGGCTCGTTCTGGCTCGGGCTCCCGCTCCAGGGGTTCGCGATCGGCCATCTCGTCGATCAGCCGATCCAGCCCGTCGTCCCCATCCTCCTCGCCGGCGAGTCGGTCGCTCTCTTCCTCCTCGAGGTGCTCCAAGCTCTCGATCCGGCGTCTCCGTCCGGCTCCCATGGCGTCACGCTCCCATCCGAGCCACCCTCACTCTCACAGCGGAGGTCGCCCTTGGGAGAGGCCAGAGGACCCGCGAACGTCGCGACCACCGGCAGCGGTTCGGCACCGCCTATCCAGACGGGAACGCTCGTAGCGCTCGATCACCGCGTCGGAGCCGGGGAAGATGAGCCCTAGGTGGCCGTCATCCGACCAGCGAACGAGGTACGGCGGGCCCCCGTCCGGGCCATGGACCTCCAGGATCTGGGCATCCCGGTCCGGGGCTCCAACGCGGTGGCCCCTGATCACCAGCCGATCCCCCACGCTCCCCTTCATGCGCGCAACCCCCTCTCCGGCGATGCTCACTCAGCCCGGGATCCCGGGATAGGGCTGAACGCCCTCATGGGGACGGGCCCTCCAGCCGTGGCCGTTTCCGCGCCCGGCCCGGAGGCTGGCAGGCGACGAAAGGAGATCCGTGGCCACCGGCGTCGTGAAGTGGTTCGACCCCGCCACGGCGGAGGGGACGATCGGCAAGGGAAGCCGGGAGCTCCCGGTTCGAGCCGAGGACATGGAGCCCTCGGCCCGGGTGGCGGGAGCCAGGGTGCGTTTCGACGTCGCCCGCGAGAGGGGTTCCGAGCGTGCCGTGGACGTCCGCCTCCGTGAGGGAACGAGGGTCTCTCGCCGCCAGCACCGGTTCGGGGACCTCGTGGGCACCGGCCATCCCGACGAGGCGGGCCGGCGGCCACTGACCCACGGTCGTCCCGACCGCGTGCGTGCTTCGGGACACCCGATGGAGACGGCCCGGAGATGGGTCGTAGCCATGGAGGCCGGTGACCTGGCCGGCGCTCTTGCCTGCTACGCGAACAACGCCGTGCTGCACGTGGGTGCTGCCAGCCACGTCGGCCTGAACGCCATCCAGGGTGTGCTCGACGGCCACCCGCTGTTCCAGGCCACGCCGGGTCGGGTCGTTGCCCACGGCGAGGACGCCACGATCCTGATGCGCTGGTCCGCGGGAGGCTCGGCCGTCCCCGGAGGAGAGACCCGCCTCCGGATCGTCCACGGCCGGATCCTCGAGCAGTGGATCGCGAATGCGCGACGGCCGGGGTCGGGCCGGAAGGGGGGGGCCCGAGGATCCAAGTGAGGCGTCTGACCGATGGGCGAGGAGGCCAGAGCCGGGCCACGAAGGGTGGCAGGTCTGGTCGGTTTCGGCTTCACTTCGCCGTGAGAGGAATCCACCCACAACTCCGGCGAGAAGCGCGGCGGATAGACCTGCAACGGACGAAGTGATCAAGGTCCGGGGCCTCTCGCAGGCTGAGGCCGCGGCGCGCCTCCGCCGCGACGGCCCCAACGTGCTCCCGGTGGCCGGGGGCGTTTCGGCCTGGCGCCAGCTCGGCAGGCAGATCCTCCACTTCTTCGCCGCCATGCTGTGGGTGGAGGATGGCCGGACGCCTCGATGGAAGGAGGGCTCGCCGTGGAGGATCGCAAGGTCGGTCGGGATCGCGCGCATCCCATGGCCGGTATGGACAGCTTCTCCCCGCCCGAGATCGCCCGGCTGGTGGAGACGCGCGGGGTGGCCAAGGCCAACGCCGCGGACGTGACGACCCTGGCCTTGGCCGTGATGGCCGGG
>DASWJF010000125.1:0-3074 GCA_036397275.1 Actinomycetota bacterium | reverse complement strand
CCCACGGGGCCGAGCTGGAGGCGAAGTACCGGACGCTCGTGGAGCAGATCCCGTCCGTCGTGTACCTCGCCGAGTACGGCGAGCAGGGCGACTGGCTGTACATCTCCCCGCAGATCGAACGGGTCCTCGGGTACACCCCGGCGGAGTGGCTGGTCCACCCCCACCCCATGGCCTCGTTCACGCACCCCGACGACCTTCCGGCGGTCCGCGAGGAGGAGGACCGCTCGCTCGCCATGGGCGAGTCGTTCCGAGCCGAGTACCGGATGCGCACCAGGGATGGCCGGTGGAAGTGGATCCTGGACGAGGCCACCGCAGTGCGCGATGCGGAGGGCCGCCCCATCGTGCTCCAGGGGATCATGCACGACCTCACCGAACGCAAGGCGGTCGAGGAGGAGCTGGCCGCGGCCGTCGACAAGCTCCGGGCCCTGGACCGGCTGAAGGACACGCTCCTCCAGGCCCTGAGCCACGATCTCCAGAACCCGCTCACCGCGATCCTGGGGACGGCGAGCACCCTGGCCCGGCTGGACAGCGAGCTGACCGAGGAGGAGCGGACGAACCTCCTTCGGGCCCTGGAGGCCCGGACCCGGGCCGCCAAGACCCTGCTCACCGACCTCCTGGACCTGAACCGCCTGGACGCGGGCATCGTGGAGCCCCGGCGGGAGATGGTGGACCTGTCCGAGCTAGTGAGACGCGTCGCCGACCATCCCGACCTCGACGGACGGCCGGTGATGATCGAGGCGGCGGACCACGTCACCCTCGGGGTGGACCGGGCCAAGGTCGAGCGGATCGTGGAGAACCTGCTGGTGAACGCCGACCGCCACACGCCCGAGACCTCCCGGATCTGGATCCGCGTCTCGGAGCAGGACGGCGGCGCGGTGATCGCCGTCGAGGACGACGGGCCCGGCGTCCCCGACGTGCTGAAGGAGAGCATCTTCGAGGCGTTTCGGCGGGGGCCGGACGCCGCGGAGCTGCCGGGAAGCGGGATCGGTCTGTCCCTCGTGGCGAAGTTCGCCGAGATGCACGGCGGACGGGCCTGGGTGGAGGACCGACCGGGCGGCGGCGCCTCGTTCCGGGTGTTCCTCCCGGGCTCCCTGGCGACGGCGGCGGCGACGCCCTCCGAGTCGTAGGCCCGCCGCCTACCGCTCCGGCGAGACCCCGAGCGCCTCCTCGATCTCCCGGGCGGCCGCCGCGACCGCAGACCCGTATCGCCTCCCAGGCCTGGGCCCCAGTCGCTGCGCCGGCCCCGACACCGAGACCGCCGCGACGACGCCCCCGAGCGCGCCGAAGACGGGAGCGCTGACGGAGGCCACCCCCGGTTCCCGCTCCCCCGCGCTTTCGGCCCACCCTACGCGCCGTACCGTGCCGAGCTGCTGCCTCAAGCGCTCGGCGGTCGGAGTCCGCTCGGTGAACGGTCGAACCTCTCCCAAGAGCCGGTCCGCGTCCCGGGCCCAAGCCATGAGCACCTTCCCGGCAGAGCCGGCGGTAAGCGGGAGCGAGGCGCCCACCTGGACGATGGTCCGAAGCTCGCTCGCGGATTCGACCGCGTCGATGCAGAGCCGCTGGTCTCCCGATCTGACGAATAGCTGTGCGCTCTCCCCCGTGGACCGAGCCAGTCGTTCCAACGCAGGATGGGCCAGGTCGCGCAGGGGAAGCTCCCGCATCGCGGTCGCGGCGAGCCGCAGGAGACGGGGACCGAGTTGATATCCGACGCCGCCAACCCGAGCGACGAACCCGTGGGACTCCAGGGCCCCGAGCAGCCGGTGGGTCGTCGGCCTGGTCAACCCGGTGGCCTCGACGATGTCGGTGAAGGTTCGGGCTCCCCCCTCCACCGCTTCGAGGACGGCGACGGACCGGTCAAGGACGCCCACACCGGCCGAGCCCACCCAACGCCTTCGTGCTACACTCATGTTCCGCATATTGGTACCACGTTCCACTATTTGGAACAATAGCGAAACCGGGAGCGCCTCGAGGCGACGTTCCGGGCAGGGTGGAGCGGCACGGTGGTGCAGACGCTTTCCGAGAAGGTGTGGGAGCAGCACGTGGTCCGCCGGGCCGAGGGCGAGCCCGACCTGCTGTACGTGGACCTCCACCTGGTCCACGAGGTCACCAGCCCCCAGGCCTTCGACGGGCTACGAGTGGCCGGCCGGTCGGTCCGCCGTCCCGACCTCACCGTGGCGACCATGGACCACAACGTCCCCACCGCTCCCGGGCCGGAGGACCCCACCTCCCTGCGACAGATGGACGCCCTGGCCCGAAACTGCGAGGAGTTCGGGATCGCCCTTTACCCCACCGGCCACATCGGCCAGGGGATCGTCCACGTGATCGGGCCGCAAATGGGTTTAACCCAGCCGGGCCTGGTCATCGTGTGCGGCGACTCCCACACCTCCACCCATGGCGCCTTCGGCGCGCTGGCGTTCGGCATCGGCACCTCCGAGGTCGAGCACGTCCTGGCCACCCAGACGCTCCGGACGAAGACGCCGAGGTCGATGGCCGTCACCGTGGAGGGCGCTCTGCCTCCCGGCGTCACGGCCAAGGACGTGATCCTCGGGATCATCGCCCGGATCGGGACCGACGGCGGCGTGGGCCACGTCCTCGAGTACCGGGGCTCGGCCGTCAGCTCGCTCTCCATGGAGGGGCGGATGACCGTCTGCAACATGTCGATCGAGGCCGGCGCCCGGGCCGGCATGGTGGCGCCCGACGACACCACGTTCGCCTACCTGGAGGGCCGTCCCCACGCCCCGAAAGGCTCAGGCTGGGAGCGGGCCCTCGATCACTGGCGTTCGCTGGCCACGGATCCAGGTGCCGCCTTCGACCGGGAGATCGTGATCGACGCCGCCGAGCTCACCGCCTACGTCTCCTGGGGCACGAACCCCGGGCAGACCGTCTCCATCGACGGGTTCGTGCCCGACCCGGCCTCGTTCCACGACCCGGTTCGGCGGGAGGCGGCGGAGCGAGCGCTCGCCTACATGGCCCTGGAGCCGGGGACGGCCATCCGCGACATCCGCCCCGACACCGTGTTCATCGGCTCCTGCACGAACAGCCGGATCGAGGACCTCCGCCTGGCCGCCGAGGTC
>DASWJF010000124.1:0-1614 GCA_036397275.1 Actinomycetota bacterium | reverse complement strand
GCCAGCGTGAAGTCGATGGCGATGGCGCCCCCCACCGACATGCCGACGAGCGAGGCCCGCTCGACGTACAGGAACACCAGCAGCGAGAGCAGGTCGTCGACGTCGGAGTACGGCGCCGTGGGCCGGTCCGACCGGCCGTAGCCCCGAAGGTCGTACCGGATCACGTCGTACCGCTTGGCGAAGGCCTCGAACTGGTCGTCCCACATCCGCGAGTCCCACAGCCCGGCGTGGATGAGGACCACGGTGGGCCCCTTCCCGGCGCGCTCGTAGTACAGCCGGCCGCCCTCCACCTGGACGTGCCCGGACATCCCCGTCATCGGTCCGCCAGGCGCGGGGCGAGCCTCCGGTAGGTCTCATCGAGCAGCTCCGGCAGCACGCGGGTCTGCCCCACCACCGGCATGAAGTTCGTGTCGCCGCCCCACCGCGGCACGACGTGCCAGTGCAGGTGGTCGGGGATCCCGGCGCCGGCCACCCGGCCCAGGTTCATGCCCACGTTGAACCCGTGCGGCGCCATCTCCTCCCGGAGCGCCCGGATCGAATCCTGCATCAGGCGGTCCAGGTCGAGCAGCTCCACGGGGTCCAGGCCCTCGAGGTCGCCGGTGTGCCGGAACGGAGCGACCATCACGTGCCCGGGGTTGTAGGGGAACGAGTTCAGGAGGACGAACCCATGCTCCCCGCGCCTCAGGATGTACGTGGCCGCATCGTCGCCCTTGGCCGGGAGATCGCAGAAGACGCAGCCCTCGGGCTCGGCCTTGGCCGCCTCGATGTACTCCATCCGCCACGGCGACCACAGCCGGTCCATGGGCCTAGCCCCCCAACCGGCTCTGCTCGAGCGAGCGGGTCTCGGCCTCCACAACGAGCGCCCGCA
This sequence comes from Actinomycetota bacterium, assembly GCA_036397275.1. Taxonomy (GTDB): domain Bacteria; phylum Actinomycetota; class UBA4738; order UBA4738; family HRBIN12; genus AC-69. The sequence goes on along the minus strand of DASWJF010000124.1, from coordinate 746 downwards.
CGAACCGCTCGAACGCCACGCCCTTCACCTCGGTCCCCGACCTGTCGCGGACGGTCAGCTCACCGGACCCGAGCTCCTTGTCGCCGATCACGAGGGTGTACGGCACCTTCATGACCTGCGCCTCGCGGACCTTCTTGCCCACCGTCTCGCCGCTCGCATCGACGAACGGCCGGAGCTTGGCCGCCCGGAGCGCCCCGGCCAGCTCCCTGGCATGGTCCACGTGCCGGTCCGCCACCGGGACCAGCCGGACCTGCTCCGGCGAGAGCCACAGGGGGAACGCCCCGGCGTAGTGCTCGATCAGCACGCCGGAGAACCGCTCCAGCGAGCCCAGGATGGCCCGGTGGATCATCACCGGGCGGTGGCGCTCGTTGTCCTCGCCGACGTACTCCATGTCGAATCGCTCGGGCAGCGCGAAGTCCACCTGCACCGTGGTGAGCTGCCACAGCCGCCCGATGGCATCGTGGAAGTGGAAGTCGACCTTCGGGCCGTAGAACGCTCCCTCGCCCTCGGCCACCCGGTACTCGAGCCCGGACTTGTCCAGGGCGTTCGTGAGCGCCTCGGTGGCGCGGGCGGCCATGGCCTCGTCGACGATCGACTGCTCCGCAGCGAGGGTCGACAGGGTGACCACGGGGTCCCCGAACCCGAAGGTGCGGTGGATCTCCAATGTGAGCTCGAACACCGCGAGGATCTCGTCGATCAGCTGGTCCTCCCGGCAGATGATGTGGGAGTCGTCCTGGGTCATGCCG
>DASWJF010000123.1:0-1536 GCA_036397275.1 Actinomycetota bacterium | reverse complement strand
GGGCTCGCGTTGCGAGCCCGCCGCCGCCACGCCGGTCACGCGGACGAGCTCACCGACCAGGTGGTGCGGGTGGGCCGAGGTGATCCTTGCCTCGAGGAACGTCCCCGGCGCCAGGTCGCCGCCCAGATGGACGACCTTGTTCGTCCGGGTCCGGCCCTGGACCCCGCCCGTTCGCCCCACCCCCTCCACCAGGACCTCGGCGGTTCGCCCCACCATCTCCCGCATCCTCGAAAGCGAGATCGACTCCTGGAGCGCCACCAGCCGGTCGAACCGATCCTGCACGACGTCCTTGGGAACCTGGTCGGGCATGGTGCCGGCGGGCGTCCCCGGCCGCGGCGAGTACTGGAACGTGAACGCCTGGTCGAACCGGCCCGCGCCGACAACGTCGAGCGTGGCGGCGAAGTCCTCCTCCGTCTCGCCGGGGAACCCCACGATGATGTCGGTGGTCACCGCGATGCCGGGGATGGCCTCCCGGATCCGGGAGAGCCAGGACAGGTATCGCTCGCTTCGGTACGAGCGCTGCATGGCCTTCAGGATCCGGTCCGAACCCGACTGCATCGGGAAGTGGATGTGCTCGCACACCCTCTCGGATTCCGCCATGGCCTCGATGACGTCGGGCGTGAAGTCGTGCGGGTGCGGGCTGGTGAACCGGATGCGGCGGATGCCCTCGATGTCGTTCACGGCGCGGAGCAACTCGGCGAACAGCGGCCGGCGACTGGACCCCGGCACCGTGAGGTCCCGGCCGTACGTGTTCACGTTCTGCCCGAGGAGCGTCACCTCCACTACGCCCCGGCGGGCCAGGTCCTGCACCTCGGCCAGGACGTCGCCGATGCGTCGCGACAGCTGCGGCCCCCGGACGAGCGGAACGATGCAGAACGTACACCGGTTGTCGCATCCCATCGCGATCGACACCCATGCGTGGTGGGCCACCTCGCGGCGGGCCGGGAGCGCGCTCGGGAACACCTCGGTGTACTCGCGAACGTCCATCTGCGGTCCCTCGGTCTCGGCCCGCTTCAGGAGCTCGAGCAATCCGGGCAAGGCGTGGGTTCCGATCACGACGTCGACCCATGGGGCCCGCTCCTGGATCTGCCCCTGGTCCTTCTGGGCCAGGCAGCCCGCGACGACGATCCGAAGACGGGGGTTCGCCTCCTTGAACGGGCGAAGGTGCCCGAGGTTCCCGTACAGCCGGTTGTCGGCGTTCTCCCGGATGGCGCACGTGTTGAACACGACGACCTGGGCCTGGGCGGCCTCTTCGGCCCGGACGTAGCCGTCCGACTCGAGCAACCCGGCGATCCGCTCGGAGTCGTGCTCGTTCATCTGGCACCCGAAGGTGCGAAGCAGGTACCTGCCGCCCATGGCCTCCTCAGGCTACCCCGCGGCGCCCTTGCTCCCTACCGTGCGTACTCCACGGCCCGGGTCTCCCGCACCACCGTGATCTTGATCTGCCCGGGGTACTGGAGCTCCTCCTCGACCTGCTTGGCGATGTCGCGGGCCATCACCTGGGCCTGGAGGTCGTCGATGTCGCCCGGCTTCACC
>DASWJF010000122.1:0-3795 GCA_036397275.1 Actinomycetota bacterium | reverse complement strand
CTTCGCCCAGGTGGGCCCGGGCCAGTCGGAAGAGCGGAGCGTGATACCGGCGGTAGAGGTCGCCGAAGGCGTCCCCACCACCTTGCCTCGCCCGCTCCACCAACCGCTGTACCAGGTCCAGCGTCCTGACTTCAGCTTCATCGGTCTCTGTGGGTACATCGGGGGTGGAGGCGGAAATGTTCGGAGGCTCGGGTAGGGGCGGGGACGGGCTCGGTTCGCGGAGCATCGCAGCAAGCATCGGCCGGACGGGTGGCTCGCTCCAGTCCCCCACATGACCGAGTCCGGAAATCACCCGTGATCGGCGTGCAAATGCGGCACCCCGGCCGATGTAGCAGACAGGAAAAGACGGTCACCACTCACGCCGTGCGTTGATGCGCCCGGAAGAGCGTTCGAACAGGGAGGTGTACCAGGATGGCAAGGAACTGGCGCAAGAGGAAGCTGCTGAAGGCCGCCGTGGGCGGGACCGTGGTCGGGCTGACCGGCGGCGCAACCGCGCTCGCGGCCGCCGGTGCCGCGTCGCCGGATCCCACTCCGGTGGATGCCCCGTCCGACGACAGCGTGTCCCTCGACCTCGAGGACGGCACGGTGGAGGTCACCGTCGACGACGAGATCCTCGACGACCTCGACGGCGACGACCAGGGAGCCGATGCGGACGTGGAGACGGTGAGCGGGGACACGCCTCCCGCCCAGGAGTCGGTCGAGACCCTCGACAGCGTCGACCAGGACAGCGTCGACGCCGACGAGGACAGCGTGGACGCCGACGAGGCCAGCGTCGAAGCCGACGACCAGGGCGAGGACGCCGACGACCAGGGCGAGGACGCGAGCGTCGACAACGACGACCAGAGCGCCAACTCGGACTAGCTGCACGAATGAACCGGGCGGCCCCTCCGCAGCCGCCGCCCGATAGCGACCTGCCGCGGGCCGGGGAGTTGTTGCTTCCCGAGTCCGCGGCCGTCGCGTTGGGGGGCTTCCTCGACCGGCGCGGCTTCGAGCTGCTGGAGCTCCGCGCCGTGCAGGCCGTGTACTGGCCCGGCCGGTCGTGCACGGTTCGCTATCGCGCCCGGGCCCGTAGGCGGGACGCCGAGCGGTGGCTGTCGCTCTGCGCCCTGACCGCCCACCGGCCCCGCTCGGCCCTGGCACCGCCCGATGACTTCGAGCGACGGTTCGGGCTGCCCGATCCCGTGGAGCGTCAAGGAGACGTCGTGGTGTGGGCATACCCGTACGACCCGGTGCTGGCGGGCCTGCCCGATGCCGCCCACGGGCCCACCGTTCGAGCAGCGAGCGGCCTCCGCGCCCCCGCGGCGTTCTCCGTGACCCCTCTCCGGTACCGTCCGCGGAAGCGGGCGATGCTCCGCTACATGGTCCTGGGCGGCGGGGGAGTGCGCGAGGTGCTGTACGGCAAGGTGCTTCGCGACGACGCTCTCCGGAGGACCTTCCAAGCTCACCGCGCGCTGGCCGGGAACGGGATCGCCCTGTCCCGTCCCCGCTCGTTCGATGGCCTGGACGGCGTGGCCGTGTTCAGCCCGATCGTGGGCCGGAGCCTTCGGGAGCTCCTGGTGGACGAGGCGAAGCTGCCCTCGCCGCGCCGGCTGGTGGAGCTGCTCCATCGGGTGGCCGCGGTCCCGTGGCGGACGCCGGCCGCCACCCGTCCTCAGGATCGAGAGGCGCTGTCCGTGGGGCGGCTCCTCGCGCACCTGCTCCCGCACCGGAGCGGGGATATCGAGGATGCGGCGGCGGACCTCGCGGAGCGGGCCACGGCCGTCGCCCCGGGGCCCACCGTCCACGGGGACCTGTACGAAGGGCAGGTCTTCGTGGGAGAGCGAAACGGGATGGGCCTCATCGACCTGGACGACGCCGGCCCCGGTGATCCGCTCCTCGACGCGGCGAACTTCCTGGCCCACCTCTCGGTGCTCAGCGCCTCCGCACCGGGCGCGCGCCGGCGCCCTCTCGCCTACCGGGCGCTTCTTCGCCCGCTCCTGCTCGAGGGGTTGGGGGCCTCGGAGGCCGACCTCGCCTGGCGCGAGGCGCTCTGCATGCTCAAGCTGGCCACGGGCCCGTTCCGCGTCCTGTCGGCCCGGTGGCCGAGCCGGGTGGAGGCTCGGGTCGATGCGGCCATCCGCCTGCTGAACCGGGGGGCCATCGCCGCCTGAGCCGGCTCGACCGGGGCAGTCTTCATAGTACAAAGGCCTTGTAGTACAGAGTCCATGTAGTACAAAGTCCTTGGCACTTCTGGTTCGGGAGGAACGCTGCCCACCGCCGAAACGACCGCTTCGCGCGAGGCACGGTCAGGCCCTGCCGCGGGGCGGCGGTGAAGACCTCCGGTGCGAACCTTCCGGCCGGGACCGCCTTTGCGACCAGGCGCGGAGCGGCAGGTCAACCTGGTCCGGCATCCAGAAGTCGATGGCAGCCGCTCCGGCGCCGAGCAGCTGTGCACGGACCGGCGTGATCTCGCCGAAGAGCTCAGGGCGGACGGTCAGCTCGTCCCGGGGTCGGATCCATCGGAAGGTGTAGGCGTAGAAGAGCACCTTGCGGGTGAGCATGGAACGGTTGCAGCTCCGCATGTGCCACAGCCGGCGGTCGAACAGCACCGCGTCGCCGGGATGGGCCAGGATCGGGGTGGCCCCTGGAAGATCGGTGTGATCGTCCTGTGGTCGTTGGATCCTGTTTCGCCGGTGGGAGCCGGGCAGGACCACGAAGTTGCCGCGGCCAGGCTCGGACACGTCGGTCAAGAAGTAGGCGACCTTGACCGACAGCCGGGGGCGGGGGTCGGTCTCCAGGTCGCGGTTCTGCACGCCGCCGTCCTGGTGCCACATCCACGGCACCGCAGCTCCTTCCGGCTCCGGCGGGTGGACGTCGAGGTGACAGTGGTACATGAAGATGTTCGGGCCGAGCAGGTCGACGACAAGGGGGAGCGTCGAAGGGTGGTCGAGCAGCTCGAGGAAGCGCGCGTCCAGTCCACAGAACGCCAGCACGTGGAGCGGCTCCGCAATCCCCGTATCTCGAACACCTCGCTGCCCCGCCCATGCGCGGTCGACCGCTTCGATCAGTGGCCCCACTTGGGCAGAGGGGAGCGCCCCTTCGATCAGCAGGTACCCATCGCGTTCGAAGGCCTGTCGCCGTTCGTCAGTGAAGCCTTCGCTCGCTTCGAGCGCCGTTGCCCGGACGGCCAGGATCCGCCTCCTTGGGTGTCGGTCACGCAACCAGACGGCCGGGTGCGCCGGGCGGTTCCGCCGGGACGCGAAGGTGCTTCTTCGTGACCGCGACCTCGGTAGGTCAATCCTCCGAGATGCGCAGCCGCTCGAGGACGACGTCGGTCGCGGGGCGGTCCTGGGCGCCGGTCGTGACGCCCGAGATGGCCTGCACCACGTCGTAGCCCTCGACGACCTCGCCGAAGATGGTGTGCTTCCCGGTGAGCCACGGCGTGGGGACCACCGTGACGAAGAACTGTGAGCCGTTCGTGTTCGGCCCGGCGTTGGCCATCGCCAGGAGTCCCGGGCGGTCGAAGGCCGGCCCGCCGGGGGGACACTCGTCCTCGAACCGGTAGCCCGGACCGCCCATCCCGGTGCCGGCGGGGTCGCCGCCCTGGATCATGAAGCTCGGGATGACCCGGTGAAAGACGGTGCCCGGGTATAGCGGCTCGGTCTTCGCCTTCCGGTCCCGGGGATCGGTCCACTCGCGCGCGCCCGTGGCGAGATCCACGAAGTTCGCCACGGTCTTCGGCGCATGCTCGGGCATCAGTCGAACCGTGAACGCGCCCTTCGAGGTTTCGAACGTCGCCGTCGTCATGGTGGGTCC
>DASWJF010000121.1:0-7500 GCA_036397275.1 Actinomycetota bacterium | reverse complement strand
GGGATCACGTACTCGGGCTCGAACTCCCGGTCGGTGTCCACGCCCAGCTTGCTCTTGGGCAGGTCACGGATGTGCCCGTAGGAGGCACGCACCGTGTAGTCGGGGCCGAGGTATCGCTCCAGGGTCTTCGCCTTGGTGGGCGATTCCACGACCACCAGCGTCTTTGTCATGCGTCAATCGCTTCCATTCGTCTGTTGGGGGGCAGGAGGCCCGGCGGGCGGAGGCGGCATCCGGGCGCAGGGTACCAGCCCCCGCCGTCGTCCCGGGGATTATGCGCCCCCGGGGCCCCGAGGCAGGGACGGGGCCGTCCGGCCCCTCCAAACGCGGTGATACCCTCGGTTCATTCCCGCTCCCCCGGAGTCGGCGCGTGCTCGGGACCCTCAGCAGGCTCATCACGGACGAGGTCGCGCAGTACGGCTACCTCGCGATCTTCGTCCTCATGGTGCTGGAATCCGCCTGCATCCCCATCCCCAGCGAGGTGACCATGGTGTTCGGAGGGGCCCTGGTGAGCGCCCCGTTCCTGGCCCCCGAGCATCAACTCGACCTGGTGGCGGTGGGCCTGGTGGGGGCGGTGGCCAACCTGGTGGGGTCGTGGCTGGCGTACTGGGTGGGGTACATGGGGGGGCGGCCCCTCATCGACCGGTGGGGCCGATACCTCTTGTTACGGCCCCACGAGATCGACCGGGCCCACGACTGGTTCGAGCGCTACGGGCACGAAGCGGTGTTCTTCGGGCGGCTGCTGCCGGTGGTCCGGACGTTCATCAGCCTGCCGGCGGGGGTGGCCAGGATGAGCTTCGCCAAGTTCAGCCTGTACACCCTGCTGGGGTGCCTGCCCTGGACATTCGGACTGGCGTTCCTCGGCTACAAGCTGGGGGAGCGCTGGGAGCAGGTTGAGCGGTTCATGCAGCCCTTCTCCTGGCTGATCGCCGTGGCGCTGGTCGCGGCGGTGGCCTGGTGGGTGTGGCGGAGGGTCCACGATCTCCGGGCCCACCCGGTGCCGGCGGCCGACGACCCCGCGGCGGACGACCCCGATCCCTCCAAGGAGGAGGACACCCTGGCCCGGTGAGGTCCGGAGCCGAGCGCAAAGACCCGGCCGCGTCGACCCCTGGTCGCCTACAGCCCGATCTCGGGGGCCACGGACTGGAGGCCTTCGATCCCCACGGCGATGAAGTCGTCGAGGGGGAGCCCGATCGACTCCTCAACCGATGTGATCTCGTCCCGGTTCACGCCCGGCGCGAAGGCCTTCTCCTTCAGCTTCTTCTTCACCGAGGACACCTTCATCCCCCCAGACTTCTCCGGGCGGACCAGGGCCGCCGCGACCAGCAGGCCCGCCACCGCGTCGGCGTGCACCACCGCCTTCGACATCAGGTCGGTCCGGTACCGCTCGTGGGCGTGCGCCAGCACGCCGTTCACCACGCGCTCGTCCACGCCGGCCTCCTGGAGCCACTCGGCGGCGAGGTGAGCGTGGCGCTCCGGATCGTCCTGGGTCTGGTCCTGGTCGAGGTCGTGGAACAGCCCGGTCAGCGCCCACAGATCCTCGTCCTCCCCGAACCGCCGGGCCAGGGCCCGCATCACCCCTTCGACCGAGATCAGGTGGCGGACCGTGGTCTCCTTCTCGGCCCGGTCCCGGCACAGCGCGATGGCGGCGTCGCGATCCATGACTTCTCCTTACGACGAGGTCGGTACGGGAGTCGCCGTCCGCACGTGGACCGGGACGCTCGTCACGACCACGTTCGGCTCGAACAGGAGCATCCGCTTGATGTAGAAGGCCGTCTGGTTGTGAAGCAGGTTCTCCCACCAGTGGGCCGGGATCAGCTCGGGGAGAACGACGGTGACGATGGTGTCTCGCCGCTCCGTGTGCTTGCGGATCTCGGCAAGGAGCGGGTCGCCCAGGTCACGGAAGGGTGCCTCGACCAGGATGAGCGGCACGTCCATCTGCCGGTCGTGCCATCCCTGGATGATCGGTTCCACCTCCTCCGGGTCGGTCACGAAGAACAGTCCCTCCACGGCCGCCGGGTTCAAGGACTTCGCGTACACCACGGCCCGGACCGTTGCGTCGTGTATGCCTGAGACGGGGATCAGCACGACGGCCCGCTCGGGCTCGACCGGCCGTTCGGCGTGGGCCTCCGCGGCCGCTCGCTCCTCCGGGAGCAGCGGGACGTCGGTAACAACGACCCCTTCCTCGAACAGGAGGGAGGTCTTGACCATCAGGGCCGACCGGTTCCGGAGGAACTGGAGCCACGACCGCCCGGAGAGCACCTCGGGGAGGATGACGGTGACAAAATCGCCGGGGTCACGCTCGATGCCGTGAAGGTACCGGCGGAGCTCACGCACCAGGTGCTCCTGGGCGTTCGGGAGCAGCTCCAGGTTCCCCAGGCGGGGGCATCGCACGTCCCACTCGACGGCGGCCGAACGGTAGCCCTCGGCCGAGCCCACCCACAGCGGCCGCACGCGCTCGGGCCGGATGGCGCGCAGGTAGGCAACGGCGTCGAGCGCGGCCGGTCCGAGATCGGGAACGAGGATGACGAACACGTTCCGGGCCTCCTGCTTGGCCGTGAGGTGGCCGGCCCGCAGGGCCGCCCCCACGCGGGCGTAGTGGCGGTGGACGGCGAGGAAGAACGCCACGATCACGGGGATGGCCGCGATGACGATCCACGCCCCTCCTAGGAACTTCGTGATGGTCACGATGACGAGGACCACCCCGGTGACCACGGCCCCGATCCCGTTGATGATCACGCCCCGCCGCCAGTTCTCAGCCCTGGTCCGGACCCACCGGACGACCATCCCGGCCTGGGACAGCGTGAAGGCGGTGAACACGCCCACGACGTAGAGCTGGATCAGGCTCGTGAGGTTCGCGTCGAAGATCCAGATCAGCAGCGACGCCAGCGCCGCGAGCACCACCACCCCGTTCGAGAACACCAGCCGGTCACCTCGGTTGCGGAACTGGGATGGCATGAACCGGTCCCGGGCGAGGATCGAGGACAGGCGGGGGAAGTCCTGGAACGACGTGTTCGCCGCGAGCACAAGGATGCCGGCGGTGAAGACTTGGAGGACGTAAAACAGGGGACTGCCGTCTCCGAACACGGTCTCGCCGATCTGGGCCAGCACCGACTTCGACGAGGCGATGTCGTGGGTGACGCGGACCTCCAGCAGCCCGGCGAGCAGCGTGATGCCGAGGAACATCGAGATGCTGATGGCGGCCATGACCGCCAGGGTGTTCGCCGCGTTCTTCGCCTGAGGGCGGCGGAAGGCCTGGACCCCGTCCGCGATGGCCTCCACCCCCGTGAGGGCGGTGGCGCCGGAGGAGAACGCCTTCAGCACGAGGAACAGGCTGAGCGCGGTCGCGTCCTCCAGGATCAACGTGGATGTGGCCGCCGTCGGACAGCCGCCCAGGCATCGGACCATCCCCACGATCAGCGTGAGGAAGACCATGGCCACGAACCCGTAAGTGGGGAAGGCGAAGAGCATCCCCGCCTCCTTCACGCCCCGGAGGTTCACCAAGGTGACGAAGGCGACCAGAGCGATGGCCATCGCCACCTTGTGGTCGACCAGGGCGGGCGCCGCGGACGTGATGGCGATGGTCCCGGCTGTGACGCTCACCGCCACCGTCAGCACGTAGTCGGCCAGGATGGCCGCGGCGGCAACGAGCCCCGGGATGGTCCCCAGATTCTCCCTGGCCACGATGTAGGACCCGCCGCCGCGGGGGTAGGCCCGCACGGTCTGGCGGTACGACGTCACCACGATCACCAGCAGGATGGCGATGGCGGCGGCGATCGGCAGCTTCAACCTGAGCGCCCCGGCCCCCGCGGCGATCAGCACCAGCATCATCTCCTCGGTCGCGTACGCCACCGAGGACAGGGGGTCGGAGGAGAAGACCGGGAGCGCCAAGAACTTGGGGAGGAGCTGGTGCTCCTGCTTGTGCGTGGCCAGGGCGCGCCCGATCAGCAGGCGCTTCAGCACCTCGCCCGGCGAGCCCGATCGCGTTGCAGTGGCCACCCCTGGCGATTCTAGGACCGCTCGGCGATCCAACGGTACCCGACGCCGGGCTCGGTGAGGATGAGCGTTGGAGCCGCCGCACGGTCGCCCAGTTTCCGCCGGAGGGCCCGGATGTACACCCGCAAGTAGTGGCTCTCCTCGCCGTACCCGCGGCCCCAGACCCTTCGCAGGAGCCATTGGTGGGTGAGGAGCTTGCCGGGGTTCGAGACGAACGCTTCCAGCAGCGCGTATTCCGTCTTCGTGACGTGCACCATCTCCCCTGCCAGGGTCACAAGCTGCCGACCCAGATCGACCTCAACCTCGCCGAAACGCAGGACGGACGGGCCGGGCTCCTCACCGTGTGCCCTCCGGAGCTGGGCTCGTAGTCGGGCGAGCACCTCGTCCATCCCGAATGGCTTCGTCACATAGTCGTCGGCCCCCGCGTCGAGGGCCGCCACCTTGTCGGCCTGCCGGTCCCGGACGGACAGGACGATGACCGGGACCTCGGAGAACGCTCGGACCCGCCGGATCACCTCCGTGCCGTCCAGGTCGGGGAGGCCGAGGTCGAGGAACACGAGATCGGGGGAGTCCTCCGCCGCGGCCACCACGGCTTCCTCCCCGGTCCCGGCTGTGCGGACCGCGTAACCGTGGGCCTCCAGGCTGGTACGCAGGGCACGGCGGATCTGCGGTTCGTCGTCGACCACCAGGACATTGGTCAACGCACGGGCTCCTGCCTGACTGCCTCGGTGTCTGCCACCGGAAGCTCGAACACGACGGCGGTTCCGCCCGAGGGAGACCCTTCGATCCAGATCCGCCCGCCGTGGGCGAGCACGATGGCCCGGGCGATGGCCAGGCCCAGGCCGCTCCCGCTCCGCCCGCCTTCGGAATCGCGGCGGTGGAACGCCTCGAACACTCGCTGCCGCTCGTCCACGGGGATGCCCGGCCCCTGGTCGGCCAGGCGAACCTGCACCGAGCCGTGCCACAGGGCCGCCGAGATCAGGATCTCTCCGCCCGGAGGGGAGTATCGCACCGCGTTCTCCAGCAGGTTCGAGAGGACCTGGTCGATCTGCACAGGGTCCATCGGTGCATCCGGAAGGTCCGGGCGGATGATGGACCGGACCTGGACGTTCCCGAGGGCCGGCTTCATCCGGTGGAGCACGGACTCGATCACGTCCTCGATGGCCGTGCGCTCCTTCGCCGGGACCAGGGCGCCGGCGCGCACCTTCGCCAGGTCGAGGATGTTGCCGATCAGCCGGTTCAGCCGGTCCGTCTCCTCGAGCACCGCACGAAGGAGCTCGCGCCGCTGGCCCTCGCCGAGGCTCACACCCTGGTCCAGGAGGCTCGTGACGCTGGCCTTGATGCCCGCCAGCGGCGTGCGGAGGTCGTGGGTGACCGACGAGAACAGCGCCGCCCGGAGCTGGTCGGTCTTGGCCTGAAGGCGAGCCCCCTCCACCTGGCGGTCGAGCCGCAGGCGCTCCACCGCCACCGCGACCTGCTTGGCGGAGGCCTCAAGGAACCCGCGGTCGTCGTCCGAGAGCGGCTCGAGCCGGCCGCCGGGCACCGCGGTCAGGATCCCGAGTGAGGCATCGCCCACGGCCAGTTGCACAACGATCGGGGGCCCCTCTCCTTCGCCCGAGCGCTCGCTCATCCCGTCTGCGACGAGGTCATCGGCCCGGACCTGGATCTCGCAGCGAGCCAGGCCGAAGGCCTCGAGGAGCGCCCCGGCGAACTCGGTCAGCACGCGCTCGAGGCGCTCGCTCGACTGGAGCCTGGTCGCGAAGTAGCTGAGGAGCTTGGTCTCCTGCTCCCTTCTGGTCGCGCGGCTCCGCTCGTCGAGCGCGAGCGCGAGGAGGGCTCCGACGATCACGGCCACGATCAGGAACACGATGAGCGCGACCAGGTCCTCGACCTCACCGACCCAGAACGTGTGCCGCGGCGGCGTGAAGAAGTAGTTCAGCCCCAGGAAGGCCAGGAGGGCCGAGGCAAGCCCGCTCCACAACCCGCCGACCGCCGCCGCGGCGACGATGGCCAGCAGGTACAGGGAGGCGGCGCTGGCGTCCCCACCGTGGAACGACAGGCCGAGCAGCGTCGCCGCGAGGGGAGTGGCGATCGCTACGACCACGCTTCGGAGCCACGGCGTACGCACCGGGCGGAACCGCTGCATCATGCCTCCACGCTAGCGGCTCCTACGGGATCTTCACGCCCCAGGCCGCGTCTTTCACGGATCGTTTACGCGGGCCGGCCGACACTGCTCACGTGCAACGGAGCGTACCGCCGATGGCCCAGACCCAGGAGGTCGCACACCCAACCCGGTCGGGAGGCCCGAAGGCCCTCCCCCCGGGGCCGGCGTACGCGATCAAGCGTGCCGTCCTGGGGCCCGCCCTGCCGACCGCGCACCTCGCGCACGAGCGCCTGGGCAAGCCCACCGCGCTCGCGGTGTTCGCGTCCGACAACCTCTCGTCGTCGGCGTATGCCACCGAGGAGATCCTCAAGGTGGCGGTCCCAGCTGTGGGTGGTGCCGCCTTCGCGCTGGTGATGCCCATCACGTTCGCGATCCTCGCGGTGCTGGCGATCCTCCTCTTCTCCTACCGGCAGACCATCAAGGCCTACCCCAGCGCCGGCGGCGCGTACATCGTGACCAAGGACAACTTCGGGCTGCTGCCCGCCCAGCTCGCGGGCGTTGCGCTTCTCACCGATTACATCCTCACCGTCTCCGTCTCGGTGGCAGCGGGCATCGCAGCCGTCACGTCGGCCTTTCCCACTCTCTACCCGTATCGGGTGGGGGTGTCCGTCCTTTGCATCTGGTTCATCGCGTGGGGGAACCTCCGCGGTGTCCGGGAGTCCGGGCGGATGTTCGCGGTCCCGACCTACTTCTTCATCGTGGTGATGTTCGCGCTGCTCGGCGTCGGTCTGTACCGGGCCCTGACGGGTGACCTCCACCCGCTCCCCGTGGCTGACGACGCGCTGCGGACCTCGGGGGCCGTGGGCATCTTCCTCATCCTCCACGCGTTCGCCTCGGGCGGCGCCGCCGTGACCGGGGTCGAGGCTGTCTCGAACGGCGTCCCGGCTTTCAAGCCTCCCGAATGGAGGAACGCCCGGACCACCCTGATGTGGATGGGGAGCCTCCTCGGGATCATGTTCCTCGGGCTCTCCTACCTGGCAGTGCAGCTTCGCGCGGTCCCCACCGAAACGACGACCCTCAACTCCGAAGTGGCCCGGGCAGTGTTCGGCGGCGGGGGGGTCGGCACCGCCCTGTTCCTCATGCTCCAGATCGGTACCACGCTCATCCTGATCCTCGCCGCGAACACGTCGTTCGCCGACTTCCCCCGCTTGGCGAACTTCCAAGCCTCCGACAGCTTCATGCCGCGCCAGCTGACCAAGCGCGGGCACCGGCTCGTCTTCTCCAACGGCATCGTGGGCTTGGCGGTGGCGTCCTCGCTACTCATCGTGGCGTTCCAGGCCGACGTTCACCGGCTGATCCCCCTGTACGCGATCGGCGTGTTCACTTCGTTCACGCTCTCGCAG
>DASWJF010000120.1:0-7409 GCA_036397275.1 Actinomycetota bacterium | reverse complement strand
TGGACACGTTCGCCGGGTCCTCGTTCCTGGGCGTCCTGGCCGGGGCCCTGTCGGCGGAGTCGGTCCAAAAGCAGCGGTCGCTGTTCGCGGGCATGCTGGGGCAGCCCGTCGGCTCAACCCTGCTCACGCTGGTGGACGACGGCCGCACGCTGGCAGGTCCGGCCGCCGCGCCGTTCGACGACGAGGGCGTGCCGACCCGGCGGACCGAGCTGATCGCGAGCGGTACGCTGACGGAGCTCCTGCACAACACGTACACGGCCCGGCGTGGGGGGACGGTCTCGACGGGCAACGCCCGACGCGGTGGCTACCGCTCGGTGCCGGGCGTGGGGACCACCAACTTCTATGTGGAGGCCGGGGCCACGCCGGTCCCCGAGATCCTGCGGCGGGCCGACGGCGGCGTGCTGATCCAGGACGTGTCCGGCGTGCACTCCGGGGCGAACCCCATCAGCGGCGAGTTCTCGGTCGGAGCGACCGGGCTTCGGATCTCAGGCGGCGAGCTCGGCGAGCCGCTCCGGGAGATGACCGTGGCCAGCACGGTGCCGGAGATGCTGAAGGGCATCGCCGCGGTCGGCGACGACCTCAGGTTCTTCACGTCGGTGGGCGTGCCGACGATCCTGATCGGCGAGATGACCGTGGCCGGCGTCTGACCGAACTAGCGGGGAAGGAGCACGGCGAACCGGGACCCGCGGGCCGGTTCGCTCTCCGCCTCGATGCGCCCCCCGAGCGTCTCCACGATTCGCTTGGCCAGCGCGAGTCCCAGGCCGGCCCCGGCCCCCGAACGCGCCGGGTCCGCCCGGAAGAACGGGTCGAACACGCGCTCCAGGTCCTCGGGCGGGATGCCTTCGCCGGTGTCCTCCACGGCTACCTCGATCCCCGTGGGCAGCCTGCGCGCATCGAGGCGCACCGTGCCGTCGGCCGGCGTGTGCCGGATCGCGTTGGCCAGCAGGTTCTGGAGCACGCGAACCATGCGAGGCGAGCACGGCGTGTCCTCGGCGCCGTTCAGGTCGGTCACGAGGGCCAGCCCCTTCTCCTCGGCTTGCAGCTCGACCGCCGCCACGGCCGACCGCACGACTTCCTCCAGCGGAGCCTGCTGCGTCTCGGTTTCGATGGCCCCGGCGTCGATCTGCGCCAGCTCGAACAGGTCGTCGACCATGCCGACGAGCTGGTTCACCGACCGGCGCATCTCGGCCGCGTAGCGACGAAGGCTCGGCGCGTCATCGACCACGCCCTCGTCGATGGCCTCCACCATGGCCCGGAGGCTGGCGAGCGGTGTCCGGAGGTCGTGGGAAACCGCGGTGATGAGATCGCGCCGGATGGATTCGACCCGGCGCTCGCGCTCTCGTGCCTCTCTCAGCCGCTCGGCCATCTCGTCGAGGGTGCGCGCCAGCGTGTCCAGCTCGGGGCCGGCATTCAGCTCCCCGACGCGTGCCTCCAGGTCGCCGTGGCCCAGTGCTCGCGCCGCCCGCGCCAGCCGGTCGATGGCCGACGCAGACGTGCGGGCCACCGCCAGCGCCGACCCCACGCCCGCGCCGATCGAGTACAGGAGTAGCACGCCCACCAGGGAGGCGTCATGCGCGTTGACGAACATCGTCTGGGCCAGCACGAACAGGTTGGCCAGACCGACCACGGTGCCGACCAGCGCCACGGTCCCGAACCGTTGCCGCATCGACGCCCGCGACAGCAGCGGCCCGGCGACGGCGATCGCGACCACGGTGACCGCGAGGGCCGGCGCGAGGTAGGCGGCGAGATCGAGGAGCTCACGGCCGCCCATGCCGATGGCCACACCCACGGCGAGCGTGCCGAGGGCGCCGATGGCGGCGACCACGGCGACGAGCGCGAGCGCGCGCCAGCTCCTCATGGCTCGAACCGGTAGCCGACCCCCCACACCGTAACGAGGTGCGTGGGGTTCGACGGATCGGCCTCGATCTTCTGGCGGAGCCTCCGGATGTGGACCGTGACGGTCGCGGTGTCGCCGTCCCAAGCGAAGTCCCACACCTCCTCCAGGAGCTGCGAGCGGGTGAAGGTCGTCCCCGGCTGTGACGCGAGGGAATACAGGAGATCGAACTCCTTGCGGGTGAGCCGGACGGGCTCGCCGCCCCTGCGAAGCTCGCGACGTTGGCCGTCGATCTCCAGGTCACCGAAGGCCAGCAGGTCTCGCTGCGGCGGCGAGGCCTTGAGGCCGGCCCGGCGGAGGACGGCCCGCACGCGGGCCACGACCTCGCGCGGCGAAAACGGCTTCGTCACGTAGTCGTCGGCCCCGAGCTCCAGGCCGACGACGCGGTCGGTCTCCTCGCCCTTGGCCGTGAGCATGATGACCGCCGCCGCGCCCCGTTCCCGGATCCGCCGGAACACCTCGAGCCCGTCGATCCGGGGGAGCATGAGGTCCAGCAGCACGAGGTCGGGCGGGGTCCGATCGTAGGCCTCCAGGGCGGCCTCCCCGTCCTCGGCGGCATCTACGGCGAAGCCCTCCTTCGCCAGGTACCGGGCCAGGACGTCCCGGACCATCGGTTCGTCGTCCACGACGAGCACGCGAGTTTCGGTCACGGCTCCATTCTGAACGCCAGACGTTTCCGATTCCTTACCAGCCGCATCCTGCCCAAGGTTTTCGTCCCCGTGCAGCGCTTCGAAAGCGTTCCGTAAGGTCCGCCGCGTAGGTTGGAAGCGTCGATCCGACGCAGGAGGTGCAGCATGAGACGTCCACTCTTTCGGATACTGGCTGCGGCCGTGCTCGTCGCCGCGATCCCGGTGACCGCCGGAGCGTCCCCCGGGCGGCCGTACCGCATCCGGATCGAGGCCCAGAACCTGGCTCCCCTGACCGGAGCGTTCTATGAGGTCTGGGCGGTCCACGGCGAGCGGAAGATCTCGGCCGGCGGGTTCAACGTCGATGCCGAGGGGAACCTGGTGGACGGGTTCGGCCACGCCGCGCGGTTCTTCTCCCCGCGGAACCCGGCCAACGCCGATTCCATCGTCGTGACGGTCGAGCCGCTGCCCGATCCCGACGCCGACCCGAGCGGCATCGCCGTGCTCTCCGGGACCCCGCGCGGGGACACGGCGAGGCTCCGATTCCCGGCGAAGCTCGGCTCGGTCGCCGGGACCTTCATCCTGGCCACGCCGACCGACTCGGCCACGAGCAACGAGACCGCGGGGGTGTGGTTCCTCGACCCCGCCGCGCGGCCCGGGCCATCGCTCGAGCTGCCCGAGCTTCCCTCCGGCTGGGTGTGGGAGGGCTGGGGCGTGACCCAGGGGATGCCACTCTCGACCGGACGATTCACCTCGCCCACCGGCGCGGATTCCTCCGCCCTGTTCTCGGGCCCGAACCCGGGGCCGCCCTTCCCCGGCGAGGACTTCCTGGCGAACCTCCCGGCCGGCGTGACGCCGCCCGTGAACCTGGCCAATGGGAGCTCTCTGATCGTGTTGACGATCGAGCCGGACCTGGAGGGGGCGGACCCGACGGGGGCCGGCCCGTTCTCCATCAAGCCGCTGCTCGTCGCGGTCCCGGCCGGAGCGGCCGACCACACCTCGCTCGCGCTGGACCGCGACCTGTCGACCGTGCCGAGGGGGACGGCCGTCTTCTGACCGTAACGGACGGCGGGCCCCGAGGGACCACCCCGGGGCCCGCCCCTCGACGGGAAGCGGAGGAGCACATGGCCATCGGAGCAGCGATACGACGTCACCCCGGGCGGGCCGCGGCGGTCGCCGCGGCCCTGGTCGGGATCGCCGCGTTCGCCATCTACTGGTTCGGGCCTCAATACCTGTTCATCGATCGCCGGGTGGACGAGGCGCGGCCGGGCGCCGGCGCTGCGCCAGCGGCGGACTCCCCGGCCGCAACCGGCGGCCAGGGCATGGGCGAGGCGGGTGAGGGCGCTCCCACCGGGACGGTCACCCTGGCCGTGGGGGAGTTCCGGGGCCTGGAGCACGCGTCGTCGGGAATCGCCCTGGTGCTCGAGCTCCCCGACGGTGCGCGGTTCCTCCGCTCGGAGGACCTCGACACGTCGAACGGCCCCGACCTCCGGGTCTACCTGTCCGACGCGCCGGCCTCCGACGACTGGTACGTGTACGACGACGGCGAATTCGTGGACCTCGGCAGCCTGAAGGGGAACATGGGGAGCTCCAACTACGAGATCCCGAGCGAGGTCGACCTGTCGAAGTTCGAGAGCGCCGTGGTGTGGTGCCGGCGGTTCAGCGTGGGCTTCGCCGTGGCACCGCTTCTCCCCGCGAGCTAGAGGCCCGACGCCGGCCTCACGTCCGACAGGATCACCGCGAGCACGACCGCCGCCACCGCGATCCGATACGCCAGGAAACCGACGAACGAATGTCGCCGGAGGTACGCCAGCAGGAACCAGATCACGACGAACCCACTCACGGCCGACGACACCATGCCCCACGCGAACGGTCCGGCCATCCCGGACGGCAGGCCGGTGCGGAGCACGTCGATCCCCTTGAACACGCCGGCCCCGGCGATGACCGGCAGCGCCAGCAGGAACGAGAACCGCGCCGACGACTCCCGGTCCAGGCCCATGGCCCGTGCGGCGGTGATGGTGACGCCGGAACGAGACACGCCCGGCTGGAGGGCCACGGCCTGAGCCACCCCCAGCACCAGCCCGTCCCTCACCGAGAGGTCCGTCATCACCCGGCGGACGGGGGCGGCAGCGTCCACGACCACGAGGACGACGCCGAACACCACGAGCATCACCGCGATCAGCCACGGCTGGCCGAGCCTGTCTTGGATCACGCCCTCGAACGCGGCTCCCGCGATGGCGCCGGGGACCGTGCCGACGACCAGGGCCCAGGCGAGTCGCTCATCGACCGTCGAGATGGAGCGCCGGCGGACGGACCCGACCCACGCTGTGAGGTACCGGGCCACGTCGCTTCGGAAGTAGGCGAGCGCGCCGACCAGGGTGCCGACGTGCACGGCCACGTCGAACGTCTTGTTGAGGTCGGGGTTCTCCAGGATCGTCCAGCCGAACAGCCAGGGGACGATGATCAGGTGGCCAGAGCTCGAGACGGGAGCGAACTCGGTGATCCCCTGGGAAATTCCGAGCACGATGGCCTGCAGGACGCTCGTTGGCGCTCCTCCCGGGTCGGGCAAACGGCGCCCATGCTACACGCGTCGTGGGTTCGATCGAGCTCTCCTGTTAGGCGTGCTCGACCGGTCGGAAGCGATCCTCCAGGTTCCTGAGCTTCGCCCGAACGCTCTCCAGCTGGAACCGTTCGATCAGATCGGCGAGCCGGACGCCGCGCTGCGATGCCTCGACGATCTCGACGCCGATCAGCCGGCCGCCTTCGTCGAGGTCGACCACGCGCCCATCGTCCAGGACCTCGGAGCTCGCGACCCTGCTCCCTTCGAGCACATACACGTAGACGGCATCCGCCTCGTCGTCGTACGTGAATCTCACCGGGGGCCTCCCACGGGCGCAACGACCGTGATGATAACGAGGGATTTCGCGGTACGTCGTGATTCTAAGCCTCCGCCCGGCCTCGGTTCGTCCCCAGAGGTTCACGCGGTCCGGCCTGTTGGCGGGTGTGACCGCGTAGACGTTCCTCTGAGCTTCCTGGACCTCCTCCTCGCTGATCGACCTCCTCCTCGCTGATCCCGCGCTCGCGCATCCGCTGCCGTGCGTGGGCGCCGAAGATCACGGCTCGGCGGGCGCGATCGCCACGGCAAGGTCGGCGAAGGCCGTGGCGAACGCCAGCCGCTCGGCCACGTCGGGACTGACCAGGAGCACGAGCGACGGGCCCGATCCGCTCGCCGTGAGGCTGGTGCCGCCTGCCGCCTCGCCTTCCAGGACGAGCAGAATCTCGAGGCCCGTCGCGACCGTCTCCGTGTGCGGGTTCGGCCCGCCGAAGGTGGCGAACACGTCGACCCGGTCCCCCGGCCGAACCGACCCGGGCGGCACCCCGGCCTCCACGGGGAACGCCCGCAGCCCTGAGGGGACGAGCGATGCCACCGGCCCGGCTTCTCCCGTGCCCACGCGCGTGCGCGTGACCGCCTCGCCCTCGGCAAGGTCGGTCGCCGCGGTCTGTCCCACGGCCTGCTCGATGGACCGGATGGCCCCGGGGGGCGCGAAGGCCGACGGCATCTCCGCCACCCGGACCAGCGACTCGGTCAGGACAGTCCCGCGTTCGATGGGCCCCGCGGCCACCACGACCGGCGTGGGTGTCCCGACGACCGGGCGGAGGGCCTCCAGCCTGGCCGCGTAGCCCCGGACCAGCCCGTACGCCCCGAGGGCGGTCACCACCGCGAGCAGGGCGAAGACCTTCGACGCCGGCGACCAACGCCGCCGGAACACGGGCGCCACCTCCCAGGAGCGACCAGGGGGGAGGAGACGAATCCGACGCTAGCTCGCGCGCCGGCCCCGTGCAGTGAGGTGGGTCACACTCCGCGGGGCTTCTTCTCGACGAGCGGCAGCACCCGGACCCGGAACTCCTCGAGGGCGGCCTGGCCCACGATCATGCCCACGGATTCGCGGATCCGATCCCCGAGCTGTTGCGGGTCCTCCGACGTCTTGAACCGGAGCTCGACGGTGACGAGGACGGGTTCGGCGGCCATGCCCCCATCGTACCCGCGGCCCTAGACCTCGAACCGGGCGCCCTTCAGGGCGGTGGCGCAGGGGCAATCCCGCTCGGCCGGCAGGGCCGGGATCAGCGCGAACAACAGCTCTCGGAGCCTCGCGTTGTTCCGGTCGAACGCCTCCATCACGGCCTCGTGAGTGACCGGCGGGACGCCCGGGACGCCGACGTCGTAGTCGGTGATCAGCGAGATGTTCGCGTAGCAGATCTCGAGCTCCCGGGCGAGGAGCGCTTCCGGGTATCCGGTCATGTTCAGCGTGTGCCACCCCATCTGGTTGAACCACGCGGACTCGGCGCGCGTGGAGAACCGGGGGCCCTCGATCACCACCATCGTCCCGCCGTCGTGCATCGAGATGCCGAGCTCGGTGCCCTTCTTCACGGCGAGCTCCCGCATCGTCGGGCAGTATGGATCGGCGAACGTGATGTGGGTCGTGACGGGCCCGTCGTAGAACGTCTGCGGCCGGGACCGGGTTCGGTCCACGATCTGGTCGCATACCACGAAGTCGCCGATCTGCACGCCCACCTGGAGTGAGCCTGCGGCGCACGGTCCCCACACCCGCTGCACCCCGATCTCCTTCATCGCCCACAGGTTGGCCCGGTAGTTGATCCGGTGCGGCGGGAATTCGTGCTTCACGCCGTGGCGGGGGATGAACGCGATCCGGCGCCCGCCCACATCGCCCAGTACCGGCGGGGACGAGGGCTTCCCGAAGGGGGTGTCCACGTCCACGGTCTCGCTTGCCTCGAGGAGCGAGTAGAAGCCCGACCCTCCGAAGACCCCGATCTCGGCCGTGCTCAGGCGCTCTTCTCCTTGGCGCTGCCGGTGCCGGCGGGGCTCCCGG
>DASWJF010000119.1:0-3356 GCA_036397275.1 Actinomycetota bacterium | reverse complement strand
AAAGCGTGGAGCGGTCCGAGCGGTGGGGGCGGTACTCGTTCGCCGCCGGGGACCCCGCGGCGGTCGTGGTGGCCGGCCGGGACGGCGTCACGGTTCGCGACGTCCGGCGCGATGGACTGACCATCGCCGCCCCGGGGCCCGCGCTCCCGGTGCGCGAGCAGCTCGGCCAGGTCGCCCGTTCGCTGGCCGGGCCCCGGCTCCCCGAGCTGCCCTCGCTCACCGGGGGCCTGATGGGTTACCTCGCGTACGAGGCCGCCGAGCTCCTCGACGGGCACCCGGCTCCCCACGCGGACGCGGCGTCGTGTCCGTCCGTCGGGCTCCTGGTCGTGGACCGGGCGGTGGTGTTCGACCACTGGCGCCAGCGGCTGCTGCTCGTGGCGCACGTCCCGGCGGGGGCCTACGAAGACGGCGTCGCAGCGCTGGAGCAACTGGCGGCGGCCGTTTCGACGGCCACGCCACCCCCGCCGTCGCCGATCGGAGACGATGCCGACCTCTCCGAGATGGAAGGCGAACCGAACATGCCGGATCAGCGGTATCGCGACATCGTGGCGAGCTTCAAGGAGCACATCCTGGCCGGCGACATCTACCAGGGCGTTCCGTCGAGGCGCGTCTCGTTCCCCGCCCCGGCTGGCGGCTACTTCATCTATCGACGCCTTCGGGTCTCGAACCCTGCTCCCTACATGTTCTTCCTCCGGATGCTCGGCATGGAGCTGGCCGGCTCCTCGCCGGAGCCCCTGGTGCGGGTGGAGGGGCGGCGCGTGTCCACCCGGCCCATCGCCGGGACTCGGCCCCGAGGACGGACCGAGGTTCGCGACCGGCTCCTCGAGCACGAGCTGCTGGCCGACCCCAAGGAGCAGGCCGAGCACGCCATGCTGGTGGACCTGGCCCGAAACGACCTCGGCCGGGTGTGCCGGCCGGGGACCGTGCGCCTCACCGAGCTCATGGTGGTGGAGCGGTTCACCAAGGTCATGCACATTGTGAGCACGGTCGAGGGTGAGCTGGCCGACGGCCAGGACTCGCTCGACGCGCTCGCGGTGACGTTCCCGGCCGGCACCGTGACGGGCGCGCCGAAGCGGCGGGCCATGGAGCTGATCGCCGAGGCTGAGCCGACGCCCCGGGGCCCGTACGCCGGCGCGGTCGGCTACCGGACGTTCGCAGGGGACCTCGACTTCTGCATCACGATCCGCACGGCAGTCGTCGCGGCCGGGGAGGCCCACGTCCAAACCGGAGCGGGGGTGGTGGCCGACTCCGACCCCGAGTCGGAGCTTCGAGAGACGAAGGCCAAGGCCGCCGCGCTGCTGCCGGCGGTGGCGGCCGGCGGTATCGTGGACACCGGAGACACGCCCCGATGATCCTCGTTGTCGACCACTACGACTCGTTCACCTTCAACCTGGTCCAGCTTGTCGAGAGCCTGGGGTTCCCCACGGAGGTCGTGAAGAGCGACGCCGAGCCCGCCGAGGTCCTGGTCGAACGGCGGCCGGACGCGGTGATCCTGTCCCCGGGGCCGGGGCGACCCGAGGACGCGGGCTGCTTTCCCGAGCTCCTGCGGACCCTGCCGCCGGAGACGCCGGTGCTTGGGGTGTGCCTCGGGCATCAGGCCCTCGGCGTCGTGCTCGGGGGCCGGGTGGAGCGGGCCACTCCGGTCCACGGCAAGGCCTCGCTGGTCTACCACGAGGGCAGGGGAATCCTGGAGGGGGTGGGCAACCCGTTCGAGGCCGGCAGGTATCACTCGCTGGTGGTGCTTCGGGACGAACTCCCCCCGGCACTCGAGCTCACCGCGTGGACGGAGGACGGGCTGGTCATGGGGGCGCAGCACCGGGAGCTTCCACGGTTCGGCGTCCAGTTCCACCCCGAGTCGATCCTCACGCCCGAGGGCCCCAAGATCGTCGAGAGCTTCCTCGCCCTCGCGCGGCAGTAGAGCTAGTCGGAGGCGGGCTCGGCCGCCTTCTCGGCGGCGATCCGCTCGGCCTCCTCCACCAGTGCCTCCACGAACCGGTCCTCCGGAACCTTCCCCTTGACCTCGCCCTTGACGACCAGGAAGCCCTGGCCCTTGCCGGCGGCGATGCCGAGGTCGGCCTCCCGGGCCTCCCCGGGGCCGTTCACCACGCACCCCATGACCGCCACGCGGATGGGCACCGTGATGCCCTTCGCCTGAAGGGCCTCGTTCACCTGCCTGGTGAGGCCGAGCACGTCGACTTCGGCCCGCCCGCACGAGGGACAAGCCACGAGGTCGAGGCCCCGCTTCCGCAGGCCGAGCGACTTCAGGATCTCGATCCCGACCTTGACCTCCTCCACCGGGTCGTCGGTGAGCGAGACGCGGATCGTGTCGCCGATGCCCTCGGCGAGCAGCGTCCCGATGCCGACCGCGCTCTTGATGCCGCCGATCGGAAGCGGCCCGGCCTCCGTGACGCCGAGGTGTAGCGGATATTCGCACTTCTCGGCGAGCATCCGGTAGGCCTCGATCATCACCCGCGCGCTCGAGTGCTTGACCGAGATCTTGATGTCGAAGAAGTCCTCGTCCTCAAGGATCCTGGCCTCGTCCAGGGCCGACTCCACCAGGGCCTCCGCGGTGGGCGAGCCGTGCTTCGCCAGCAGATCCTTCTCCAGCGAACCCGCGTTCACGCCGATCCGGATCGGCACGCCGCGCGCCTTGGCCTCCCGGGCGATCAGCCGGACCTTGTCCTGATACTTGATGTTCCCGGGGTTGATGCGGAGGCCGTGGATGCCCGCCTCCAGGGCCGCCATCGCATACTTCCACTGGAAATGGATGTCGGCGACCACCGGGATGGTCGACTTGGCCGCGATGGCCTTGAGTGCCTCGGCGTCCTCCCAGTGAGGCACGGCAACCCGCACGATCTCGCAGCCCGCGGCCACCAGCGAGGCGATCTGCTGGAGGGTGGCGTCGATGTCGGCGGTCTTGGTGATGGTCATGGACTGGACGCGGACCGGCGCGTCGCCGCCCACCGTCACGTCACCCACCCGGACCTGCCGGGACTTCCGTCTGTTCGCCAGCATCTGTCCTCAGGCTAACCCGGTCACTCGCCGAACACGTGGAACACGACCTGGCGGTCCTTCGGATCGTCCATCTCGAACAGGATGAGCCGTTGCCACCGTCCCAGGAGCGGTTCCCCCGCCGCCACCGGGATGGCGTGCGAGGTCGCCGAGAGCAGCATCGACTTCACGTGGGAGTGCCCATTCTGGCGCTCGTGGGACTGGTCGAGGTTCTGGGTCCGGCGCTCCAGGTCGTCGTGCGCGTAGTAGGCGTCCTCGGGGACCAGGTGGAGCATCCGGTCCCGGAAGTCGTCCAGGGCGCCGTCCTCCCATTCGTTGATGAGGAGCGCGCACGTCGTGTGGGG
>DASWJF010000118.1:0-8391 GCA_036397275.1 Actinomycetota bacterium | reverse complement strand
CGTGCGGAGGTACTGCTTGTCGACGAGATCGGTCTTGTTCATGGCGGGAGTCCCGATGATAGCAGGCGGATCGGCCGCTCCCGGTCAGCCTTTCAGCAGGTCGGGACGGTTACGGCGGGTCTTCTCCAGGGCCGCCTCCCGCCGCCACCGTTCGACCTCGGCGTGGTTGCCCGAGAGCAGGACGTCCGGCACCGTCATGCCCCGGAACTCCTGGGGGCGTGTGTAGTGGGGGTGGTCCAGGATCCCTTGCTCGAAGGATTCCCTATCGAGCGATTCCTCCTTCCCCACCACGCCCGGCACGAGACGGGTGACCGCCTCGATCAACGCGAGCGTCGGGATCTCCCCGCCCGAGAGCACGTAGTCGCCGATGGAGACCTCCTCGGCCGGGAGTCCCCCCACGACGCGCTCGTCGACGCCCTCGTACCGGCCGCACACGAGGACCAACCACGGCTCGCGGGCCAGCTCCCGGGCCAGGGCCTGGTCCAGGCGACGCCCCGCCGGCGACAGGAGGATCACGCGTTTGGGGCCATCGCCGAGCGACTCGACCGCCGCGAAGACCGGCTCGGGCTTCATCACCATGCCGGGTCCGCCGCCGTACGGCTCGTCGTCGACCTGCCGGTGCCTGTCGGTGGTGAAGTCGCGGATGTCGTGGACCCGCACGTCGAGGATCCCAGTCTCGATGGCCTTGCCCAGCAGGCTCTCCCGGAGCGGGCTCTCGAAGATGCCGGGGAAGATGGTGAAGACGTCGATCCGCACAACCGCAGGCTAGCAGCGGGGGTCCGGCCGCGGTCTCAGCTGTCCGGGGCCGTCAAGCCGGGGATCTCGCGGACCACGATCCGCCTGCCGGCGACGTCGACCGAGACGATCACGTCCTTCAGGGCCGGGATCAGCGTCTCGCCACCCTCCGCCACCGCGCTCCACACGTCGTTCGCCTGGGTGTGGATGACCTCTCGAAGCGTGCCGAGGGACCGGGCCGATTCCGTCACGACCTCGCACCCCACGAGCCGGTGGTCCCACCAAGAGCCCTCGGGGAGCTCGGGCGACATCGACTCGGGCACCACCAGCGCCCTGCGGGAGAGCTCCTCGGCCTGCTTCCGGTCGCGGACCTCGCGGAACTTCACGATCAGCCCACCCCGGTGCGGCCGCGCGGACTCGACCGTGAGAACCCGCCCGTCCTCGAGATACACCGCCGCGCCGTCGGCGAAACGGCCTTCGACCTCGGAGAGCACCAGTACGCCGACCTCGCCCTTGATGCCGTGGGCGCGGCCGATGCGGCCGACCGCCACGGTCGGCTCGCGCACGTCAGTCCACGATCTCGACGGCCGCGTGGGTGCCTTCCCGCAGAGCGGCCGCCTTGACCACCTGACGGATGGCTCGGGCCGTGCGCCCGCCCTTGCCGATGACCTTGCCCATGTCGTCGGGATCGACCCTGAGCTGGAGGAGGACCCCACGGTCGTCGTGGACCTCGGTGACCTCGACGGCGTCCGGGTTCTCGACGAGCTCCCTCGCGATGTACTCGAGGAGCTCCTTCACGAAGCCGCCTTGCTCTCCTTCTTCTCGGCCTGGAACTTCTCCCAGATGCCGGACTTGGTCAGCAGCACCTGGACGGTCTGGCTCGGTTGCGCGCCCTTGCGGAGCCAGTCGAGAGCCTTCGCCTCGTCGATCTCGATCACCGACGGCTCGTCCATCGGGTGGTACTTCCCGATGATCTCGATGAACCGGCCGTCGCGTGGGCTCCGCTGGTCGGCCACCACCACGCGGTAGAACGGGCGCTTCTTCGCGCCCATCCGGCGGAGCCTGATCCTGGTCGCCATACCTTGTCTCCTACCCCATCCCGGGCATCTTCGGCATCCCCGGGATCCGGGGCATCCGCTTCCCGCCCATCATCGACTGCATCATCTTCCTGGCCGCCTGGAACTCCTTCAGCAGGGCGTTCACGTCGGCCGTGGTCGCTCCCGAGCCGCGGGCGATCCGCAGGCGCCGGGACCCACCGATGATAGCGGGGTTCCGGCGCTCCTCCGGGGTCATGGAGCAGATGACCGCCTCGGCCCGGGCGATTTGCCGCTCGTCCACCTGCCCGGCCAGGTCCTTCAGGGCATTCTTGCCCCCGGGGACGCCGGGGAGCATGGCCAGCAGGTCCTGGAGCGGTCCGAGCTTTCGCATCTCCCGCATCTGGACCAGGAAGTCCTCCAGCGTGAACTGGGCCCTGGCCATCTTCTCGGCCGCTTCCATGGCCCGCTCCGCGTCGAGGGTTTCCTGGGCCTTGTCGATCAGTGTGAGCATGTCGCCCATGCCGAGGATCCGGGACGCCATCCGGTCCGGGTGGAACGGCTCGAGGTCGGCGGGCCGCTCCCCGGTCCCGGCGAAGAACACCGGGCGCCCGGTGGCGGCGGTGATCGAGAGCGCCGCGCCGCCACGCGCGTCGCCGTCCAACTTGGTGAGGACGAACCCGGTGGTATCGACCTCGCGCATGAACGCTCGGGCCTGCACCACCGCGTCCTGGCCGGTCATCGAGTCACAGGCCATCAGGACGTGGTGGGGCCTGATGGCTTCCCTGACCCGCCGGGCCTCCTTCATCATCTCCTCGTCCACGTGGAGCCGGCCGGCCGTATCGACGATGACCACGTCCAGGCCCTCGCGATCGGCGTGCTTCAGCGCCGCCTTCGCGACCCTCACGGCGTCCTTGCCGTCGGAAACGACCGGAACGCCGATCTCGCCGCCCAGGGTGAACAGCTGCTCGACCGCGGCAGGGCGCTGGAGGTCGGCGGCCACCAGGAGCGGGTGCTTCCCCTTCTCCTTCAGCATCCGCGCGAGCTTCGCGCAGGCCGTGGTCTTCCCCGACCCCTGCACGCCGGCCACCATGATCACGACGGGCTTGGCCGAGGGGAGCGTGAACTCGGCCTGGGTCCCGCCCATGGTGGCCTGGACCTCGTCTCGCACCACCTTGATCACCTGCTGGGCGGGGGTCAGGCTCTTCATGACCTCCTCGGACAGCGCCCTGGCCCGGACCCGCGACAGCAGATCGTCTGCGACCTCCACCGAGACGTCGGCCTCGAGGAGGGCCGTGCGCATCTCGTCGAGCGCCCCCTCCACCTGCTTGGGGTGGAGCTTCCCCTGGGACCGGAGCTTCTTGAAGATGCCGTGCAGGCGGCCGGTCAGCGTGTCGAACATGTCCTACGGGGCGCCTTCCGCCGACCCCGGCTCCAGCACCTTCTCCACCGTGCGAAGGAGCGCGAGCGGGCTGAAGGGCTTGGTGAAGTACTCGTCGGCCCCGAGCGACAAGACGTAGTCGCGCCCCTCCTCGCCCGTGGCGGTCACGATGATCACGCGGACGTCGGCCGTGTCAGGGTCCGACTTCAGCACCCGGAGGACCTCCGCACCGCTGGTCCCGGGGATGTTGAGGTCGAGGAACAGGAGGTCAGGGGGCCGCTCCCGGACCATGGCCAGCGCGGCCTGGCCGTCGCCGGACTCGCGGATGTCGAACCCCTCGTGCTCCAGGACCATGCGCATGGCTTCCCGCATCGTCGGGTGGTCCTCCACGATCATGATGTCCGCCTTCGACACTCAGCCCTCCAGGATCCGCCGGGCGAAGGCCCGGGCGTCGAAGGGCTGGAGGTCGCCGATGCCCTCACCGGTACCCACCAGCTTCACCGGGACCCCCAGCCGCTCCCGTACCGCGAGCACGATACCGCCCTTCGCCGTCCCGTCGAGCTTGGCCAGGGCCACCCCGGTGACCTCCACGGCCTCGGTGAACGCGGTGGCCTGGGCCATCCCGTTCTGACCGGTGGTGGCGTCGAGGACCAGAAGGACCTCGTCCACTCGCCCCGCCGCCTTCTCCAACACCCGCTTCACCTTCCGAAGCTCGTCCATGAGCGGCGTCCGGGTGTGCAGCCTCCCGGCCGTGTCCACAATCAGGACGTCCACTCCCCGGGCCCTGGCCGACTGCACGGCGTCGAAGGCCACCGCCCCCGGGTCGGCCCCCCGCTCCTGCGACACCATCTGGACTCCGGCCCGCCTGGCCCATACGTCGAGCTGCTCCGAGGCGGCCGCCCGGAAGGTGTCGCTGTTCGCCACGCTCACGTCCCGCCCCTCCGCGGCCAGGCGCGCCGCCAGCTTTCCGATGGTCGTGGTCTTCCCGGCGCCGTTCACGCCGACCACCATCAGCACGGCCAGGCGATCCGGGGGAAGGTGGAGCGCACCGTCCTCCCCCAGGACCCGGACGATCTCATCCTCCAGGAGCGCGGCGGGGTCGGCGCCATCGTCGTACCGTTCCCGGACCGCCTTCACCATCGTCGCGGCGACGGCCGGGCCGACATCGGCCTTCACCAGGAGATCCTCGAGGAGCGCCCAGTCCTCGTCTCCCATCGATCGTCCGGCGAACAGCGTCCGCATCCGGGCGCCCAGCCCGGCGATCGGTGGCTTCGCGGGGGCGGACGGCTCGGCGGCGTGCGACGGGATCGACGGCGTGCCACGTGATCGACGCCCCCGGAGGTACAGGCCGACGAGCAGCAGGCCGACGGCGACGACGAACACCAGGCCGACCATAACGACGAACACCAGGCCGACGATCAGGAAGTCCACAGGGCTACAGGCTAGTGGACGCCGTCGGACTCCGGTACCGCGACGATCCTCGCGGCCGGTCCCTGGTCGGGCAGGGGGTTGTCGAGGCGCTGGCCCACGACCTTCGAGGTCCCCTCCTTGCTCATCGAGACCCCGTACATCATCTGGGCCACCTCCATGGTCCGCTTCTGGTGGGTGACGATCAGCACCTGCGAATCGACGGCGAAGCCCTCGATGAGCCGTAGGAACCGGTGCAAGTTCACATCGTCCAGGGCGGGCTCCACCTCGTCCATCAGGTAGAACGGGCTGGGCCGGGCGTTGAAGATGGCGAACAGGAAGGCCAGGGCGGTGAGGGCGCGCTCGCCGCCCGAGAGCAGCGAGATGCGCTTCACGCGCTTCCGTCCGGGGCGGGCCTCGATCTCGATGCCGGTGTTGAGGAGGTCCCCGGGCTCCGTCGCAACGAGGCGCCCCTCGCCTCCCGGGAACAGCTCCTTGAACAGGTTCTCGAACTCCGCGGCCACGTCGCGGTACGCCGCCTCGAACGTGACGGTGATCTCTTCGTCGATCCGTCGGATCACCTCGAGGAGGTCGCGCCGGGCCTTCCTCACGTCGTCGAGCTCCCGGGCCAGGAAGTCGTGGCGCTCCTGCAACGCCTCGAACTCCCCGCCGGCCAGGAGGTTGACCCGGCCAAGGAGCCCCAGGCGCCGCTGCACCAACTCGGCCCGGCGCTGGACGGCGTGGATCGTGTCCTCCTCGGTCAGCCCGGCCACGGCCTCTCCGGGGTCGCGTTGGTGGCCCTCGCGGAGCAGCCGTTCGGCGTCCCGGATCCGCCGCTCCAGGTCGCCCCGCAGCCGGTCCTCCTCCTCGTACCCTTCGCGGAGACGCTCCAGCTCCTGGGAGGCCTCCCGCCACGCCCGGTTCACGTTTGCCTCCCCCTCGGTGGCGCTCCGCTCCTCCTGAGCCGCTTCGTCCCTTCGGGTGGAGGCGGCGTCCAGAGCCTTCTCGGCCACCCGAAGCCGCTCCTCGGCCTCGGCCCGCTCGGCCTCGGCCGACTCGACCGCGGCCCGGAGCGCCGTGGGATCCTCGGCCGCCAGCGCCTGGCGGTCCGCCCGAACGGTCGCGAGGCGGCTCTCCAGGCTGGCCCGGTCCCGCCTGAGGGTCTCCACCGCCACCCTCTGGTGGATGGGCGGTTCCACCGCTCGAGGGAGCTCCGGGAGCTCGTGGGTGACCGGCTCGGCCACCGCCAGGCGCTCCCGCCAGGCGGCCGCCCCTTCGTCCAGGCCGGCCAGGCGTTGGGCCAGGATCTCCTCCTCCCGACCGAGGGCGGAGAGGTCCGACTCCAGCCGGGCCATCCGATCCGCGGCCCCCGTGATCTCGGCGTCCGCCCGCTCGATCGAAGAGCCGAGCTCCGCGAGCTCGGCGACGATCCGCTCGAGGCGGTCCCGCTTGGGGCGGAGGGCCGCGGCGACCCGCGCCAGATCCTGCTGGACCACCGCGAGATCCTTCTCGACCACCGCGATCCTCGAATCGCCAGCCGGCGTCGTCCTGATGGCCGCGGTGCCGACGAGCACCCCCTCCCCCGTCACGAACGCGGCCTTGGGATGCCGGTGGTGCTTCTCGGCCGCCTCCTCCAGGCTCTCCGCCAGGTACACATCCTTCAGCACCGTGCACACCAGGCCTCGGGCCGCGGGGTCGGCTGAGACGAGCGAGAGCAGCGTCCGCTCGCCGGGCAGGACGAACGACGCCGGCCCGCCCCCCGCGATGGCCAGGATGGCACCGTCGCCCTCCGGGGCGTCGGCCACGGCCCCGGCCTCGTCCTCGTAGACCACCGCGTCCGCGAAGGGGCCGAGCCCCGCCGCCAGGGCCCGCTCCCACCCCCGCTTGGCCTGAACCATGTCGCGGAGGAGCCCGAGGGCACGACCCTCGTGTGATCCGAGGAACCTCGACCCCGGCGTCTCCTCCAGGTCCTTCCTCCGGGCCTCCAGGATGTCGCGGCGCATCTCGTGGCGCCGGACCGCCTCCTCGAGCTCGGCCACCTGGTCGGCGAGGCCGTTGCGCTCCCGCTCCAGCTCGGCCCGCCGCTCGGAGAGCGGGGCCGTCTCCGCGTCGAGACCCTCCATGGCCTCGACCAGTCGGTCCCGCTCGGCCTCCGGCGCCTCCCGGCGCACCCGGATGTCCTGGAGGTGCTCGTCGAGGCGATCCCGCTCCCGTTCATATGCGGCAAGCGACGTCCGAAGGGTCTCCATCCCGGCCCGGTGGGCCGCAGCCTGCTCGGCGATGCGCCGCCGTTCCTCCTCCACCTGTCGGCGGACCTCCCGGGCCTCTTGGAAGTCGCGCTCCGCTTCCTCGAGGTCTCGCTCCCGTTGCTCCCGCTCGGCGCCAACCTCCGCCAGCCGGGATTCCAGGCGGGCCAGGTCCTCGTCGATCGCCGTCAGGCGGACGTGTCGGAAAGCCTCGGCGGCCAGCTCGGTCCGAGCTGTGGATTCGCCCTCCACGGCGCGACGGAGCGCGACCTCGGCCCCGGACTTCTCCTCCTGGGCTCCGCGGAGCACGGCCTCGGCTTCCTGGAGGGCCCACACGGCCCGGGCTCGCCGGTCGGCCGCTGCCGCCACGTCGTGGTCCAGGGCGTCGAGCCGTTCCCGGACGACCTCCCGCTCGGCCAGGCCCTGATCCCACCCGGTCGTCCGGCGGTCCCGATCCGCCAACAGGTCGCGGAGGCGTGCGGCGGCGAGCCTGACCGCGAGGGCCTCGGCCTCAGCGGTGAGCTCCTCGTGGCGCCGGGCCATCTCGGCCTGCTGCTTCAGCGGCTTGAGCTGCCGGCGGAGCTCGGCCAGCACGTCCGAAAGGCGGAGGAGGTCCTGGTCCAGACCGGCCAGCTTCCGTTCGGCCCGCTCCCGACGGCGGCGGTGCTTGGCGATGCCGGCCGCCTCCTCCACGTACTGACGGCGCTCCTCGGGCCGGGCCGTGAGGACGCCTTCCAACTGCCCCTGGCTCACGATCGTGTGCAGGGCCCGGCCGATGCCGCTCTCGGACAGCAGCTCCTGGACGTCGAGGAGCCGGACGACTTGCCCGCCGATCCGGTACTCGCTGTCCCCGCTCCGGTAGATGGCCCGGCTGATCTCGATCTCGCTCATGGGGACGGGGATCAGCCCGGCCGAATTGTCGATGACCAGCTTCACCTCGGCCATGCCGAGGGCGGGGCGCTGGGGGCTCCCGGCGAAGATGACGTCGGCCATCTGGCCGCCCCGCATGGCCCGGGGACCCTGCTCTCCCAGCACCCAGCTGATGGCGTCCACGAGGTTCGACTTGCCGGATCCATTGGGACCCACGATGACGCTGATGCCGGGGGCGAACTCCAGGACGGTCTTGTCGGCGAACGACTTGAAGCCTCGGACCTGGAGGGATCGAAGGAACATCCTGAAAGCCGATGCTAACAGTGGCCGGGTCGCCGTTCCCGGCTTTGACCGGGCAACTTGGGGTCAGCCGAAGACCCGGAATCCCTGGTCACCACGGGGTTCCTCCGGCGTCACCTGGACCTCATCGACCCGGGCGTACTCCGTCCCCATGCGGCACCAGGCCACCATGGCATCGACGTCGTCGTCGATGCCCTCGAACGCCGCCTCCACCCGTCCGCCGGGAAGGTTCCGCACGAAGCCGGCCAAGCCTCGCTGCCTGGCCAGCGAGGCGCACGTCGCCCGGTAGAAGACGCCCTGGACCTGGCCGGAGGCCACCACCCGTACCCGCTTCACGCGACCGATGGTAGCGAGGTGGGCGTTGGCCGCCGGTTGCGGAGGGCGAAGTCGCTCCCGGATCGTGCTCAGGCCTTTTCGC
>DASWJF010000117.1:0-1826 GCA_036397275.1 Actinomycetota bacterium | reverse complement strand
GAGCGCATCGCCACCATCGACCTGAAGACCCTTCCCCCGAACCCTTCCCCACCGGACATGTGGCAGGACAAGGCGGCCTGCTTCGGCATCGAGCCCGACACCTTCTTCCCGACCTCCGAAGAGGAGGCCGGCCCCGCCCTGGCCTACTGCGCGGCGTGCGGGATCCGCGAGACGTGCCTTGCCTGGGCCCTCAAGAACGGCGAGCGGTACGGGGTATGGGGCGGCCTCACCGAGCAGCAGCGGCGGCGGCTGGTCCGGTTCGTGGCCTGACCCGCCGGCTGGTCACCGGGGCGCCCGGCCACCCATACTGGGCTGTCCTATGAGCGACATCGTGGTCCAGGCCGCCGCGCCCCTTCGGATCAGCTTCGTGGGGGGCGGGACCGACTTCCCCCACTGGTACGAGCTCCACGGGGGAGCCGTGCTCTCGGCCACCATCGACCACTTCGTCACGGTCACCCTTCAGCCCCGGGACGACGACCGGATCAAGATCCGCTCGCTCGACCTGGAACAGCTCGTCCAGTACCACCTGGAAGACGCCCCGGTGTACGACGGGGTCATGGACCTGCCGAAGGCGGCCATCGAACGGATCGGGATGCACCGAGGGGTGGACCTCGACATCCGGTCGGACGCCCCGCCCGGCAGCGGCCTCGGTGGCTCCTCGGCCCTGGTGACCGCCGTGGCGGGAGCGTTGGCCGCGTTCCACGGCCTGTCGCTCACGCGCGACGAGCTGGCCAAGGTGAGCTACGCCATCGAACGAGAGGACCTGGGGATCGCCGGAGGGTGGCAGGACCAGTACGCCGCGGCGTTCGGCGGGTTCAACCTGATCGAGTTCTCCTCGGACCGCGTGACGGTCACGCCGGTGCGTGCCGCGGCGCGGGTGCTGGCGACCCTCCGCTCGAACCTTCTGTTGTGCTACACGGGCCGGGTCAGGACGAACCTCGGGCTCATCGACACCCAGATCCGTCTGTTCCGGGAAGGACGCGAGGAGACCGTCCAGGGCATGAAGCAGCTCCAGACCACCGCCTACGAGATGCGCGACGCCGTGGAGGCCGGTGACGTCGACGCCCTGGGCGGGATGCTCCAGGAGGCCTACGAGAGCAAGAAGCGGATGAACCCTCAGATCGCCGAGGGCACCCCGATCGAGGGGCTCCTCGAGGCAGCCCGGCGGGCCGGGGCCGTGGGCGGGAAGATCTGCGGAGCGGGCGGAGGCGGATACCTCCTGCTGTACTGCAAGCCCGACCGGCAGCCCGCTGTCCGGGAGGAGCTGGAACGCCTCGGTGGGCAGTTCGCGTCGTTCCAGTTCAACCCGTCGGGCGTGGAGGCCCGGGTCGGCGACGCGGTGTGGAGGCCGGGGGGACGATGAGCCGGCGGTTCGTGCTCCTCGACCGCGACGGGACCATCAACGAGGAGGCCGGCTACGTGCTCGAGCCCGACCAGCTCCGGCTGATCCCGGGCGCCGCGAGCGCTCTCCGGGAGCTCAGGGAGGTGGGCCTCGGCCTCATCGTCGTGACGAACCAATCGCCCGTCGGTCGAGGATGGCTCACCGACCAGCGACTGGGGGAGATCAACGGCCGGCTGGCGAGCATGTTGGCCAAGGAGGGTGCCGGGGTCGACGCGGTGTACGTGTGCCCTCACCGGC
The DNA here is from genome assembly GCA_036397275.1 of Actinomycetota bacterium. Classification (GTDB taxonomy): domain Bacteria; phylum Actinomycetota; class UBA4738; order UBA4738; family HRBIN12; genus AC-69. The sequence goes on along the minus strand of DASWJF010000117.1, from coordinate 187 downwards.
CCGAGCAAGGGTGCGACTGCCGGAAGCCCCAGCCCGGGCTGGCCGTGCGCGCCGCCAAGGAGCACGGGTTCGAGCTCGCCGAGTCGTTCGTCGTCGGCGACCACGCGGCCGATCTGGGCATGGCCAACGCGGTCGGGGCCACCGCCATCCTGGTCCGCACCGGCCACGGCGATGAGGAGCTGGCGAA
>DASWJF010000116.1:0-5044 GCA_036397275.1 Actinomycetota bacterium | reverse complement strand
GTGGGGGTCCTTCGACCACTCGTGCGGCACCCACTGGGTGAACAGCGAGATCACGTGACATCCCTCGGGCGCCAGGGAGGGATCGAGCACGGAGGGCACCACCCCGTCGGAGAACGGCCGGGTGGCCGGGACGCCCCGCCGGGCCTCTTCGAACGCCGTCTCCAGGTACTCGACCGAGTGCGCCAGCTCGACGCCGCCGGACAGGTCGGTGAAGTCCGGGGCTCCGGCGAACCGGGGAAGCTTCGAGAGGGCACAGTTGATCTTGACCACGCCGCTTCGGCTCTTCCACTGCTCGATGTCGCGGACGAAGTCCTCGGGAAGCTCGTGCCGGTCGATCTGCCGGAGGAACGTGATCTGAGGATGACACGCCGTGACCACGATCGGTGCGGCCAGCTCGTCCCCACCGGCCAGGGCCACGCCTCGGGCTCGGCCCGCTTGGATCAGCACGCTGTCCACCCGGGCGTTCGTCCGAACATCCGCCCCGAACGAGCGCGCGCTCCGCTCGATGGCCGCCGCCACGGCCCCCATGCCGCCCTCGGGCACGGCCCACGACCCCAGGACCCCGTCGCCGACGTCACCGATCGAGTGGTGGGCCATCACGTAGCCGGTCCCCGGCTCGTTCGGACCGGCCCACGTCCCGATCAGCCCGTCGATGGCCATCACCGCCTTGACCTCGGGGGACTCGAAGAACCGGTCCACGATGTCGGCGACCGACATCGTGAGCAGTCGCGTGACCTCACCGACGGTTCGGACGTCGAGGCCTCGGAACCGCCAGGCCAGACGAAGCTGCTCCAGCAGGTCGGTCGGCCGCGTCGATCCGATCCGCGGCGGCGTGGTCATCAGGAGCGGCCCCAGCACGGCCGCGAGACCCGAGATCCAGGCGTCCCACCGCTCGAGCGCGTCGGCGTCTCGCGTTGAGAACTTGGCGAACTCGTCGCGGTTCTTCGCGTTGTCGTCGTATTCGACCATCACCCGGCCGTCGGGGAATGGCACGACGTAGGGGCCGACGGGATGGACCCGGTAGCCGTGGCGAGCCAGCCGGAGGTCGCGGATGATCGTGTCCGGCATCAGGCTCATGACGTAGCTGAGCGTCGTGACCTTGAACTCCGGGTGGTCCGGCCACGGCTGGTCGGTGGCCGCCGCTCCGCCGGTCTTGTGCCGGGCCTCGCACACCACCACCCGGGCCCCGGCCTTGGCCAGGTACGCCGCGGCCGCCAGGCCGTTGTGGCCGCCGCCGATGACGATGGCGTCGTAGGCGCTCCCCCGCACCGGCCCCTCCCGAGTCGCCTAGCCGGCCCCGGCTTCGACGGCCTCGGGCACCGGCCGGACCGCTGGCCCCGCCCGAAGGCTGCCAAACACCGGGAGCAACACGATCACGGCGAGGATGCCGGCCACGCCGCCCAGGGTGTACGCACCCCTCGGCCCCATCGTCGGGACCACGATGCCCCCCAGGGCGTACGAGCCGGCCAGCGCCAGGTGGTGCCGCCGTCGAAGGCGGCCATCACCCGGCTCCGCACCGCGTCGGGGGTCCGCCGCTGGGCGATCCCCTGCTCGGCAACCATCGTCATCCCGTCGCCAAGGCCGAACACGAGGGAGAGCGCGAGCACGAGCCAGAACCACGGCGAGAGCGCGATCCCGAGGGAGAAGAAGGAGATGCCGATCGACCCGAACACGAGGTAGCGCACCTCCGATCGTTCGCTCATCCGCCTGCCGGCCAGGGACCCCAGCACCGAGCCGGCTCCCCACGACGCGTTGATCAGCCCGTAGCCGATCGCGCCCGCGCCGAACAACTCCGCCAGCGGGACGTCGGCCACCATGGCCATCCCCACACCGAGGATGAACACGAACCAGGCGAGCAAGATCGTCCGAAGGACGCCGTCCTTCGCCAGAAAGGCGAACCCGGCCCGAAGGCCACGGTAGCCCTTGACCTCCTCCTCAGGCTCCACGGCCCCGCGTGCCTTCGAGAACGAGGCGCGAACCGTCGCGACCAGGATCGCGGACACGACGAACGACACCCCGTTCCCAGCGAACAGCCACGACACCCCGAACGCGTGGATCAGCGCCCCACCGAGGGCGGGCCCGATCATGACCCCCGCGTTGCGGCCCGCCGCGAGCAGGCCGTTCGCCCATGCGAGGTCCTTCTCCGGAACGAGGTTCGGGACCGCCGCTCCGGACGCCGACCAAAACGGCGACTCCGCAACGGCGGCGAGGAACCTCCCGCGAGCAGCAGCGCCGGATCGTGTGCGAGCGCCATCGCCCCCGAAGCACACCGCACCGCCCAGATCCGACAGGATCATCAGGCGCTTTCGGTCGAACCGGTCGCCGAGGATGCCGGCCGCCGGAGCGATGAGCCCGCTCACGCCGAAGGTGAGGAGCAGCGTGGCGGACAACCAGGCCGCGGAGCCGGTCCGGTGATAGATGGTGTAGAAGAGCGCCCGTGAATGCAGCGGTGCTGCCGGTCAGGGAGATGAGCCGCGCGACCGACAGGATGCGGGCGGCGGTCCGGGGGGCGGTCGGCATGTGCAGAGTCTGCCCCTCCCCCCGGACCTCGTCCACTATCCGGCAGGAACCACCGTCTCCGGCTCCGCCGGGGCGTGCGATGCCGAGCCGTCCACGGCCGAGGCGTCCACGGCCGGCTCGGACGCCCGGGCCCGGCGCAGCGCCGGCAGCAGGACGAGGGCGCCGATCGCGCCGGTGAACCCGCCGATCGCGTACACGCCCTGCGGGCCGACGGCCCGGAGCGCGACCCCGGCGAAGGCCAGCCCCACCACGAAGGACAGGCTCACCAGGCCCTCGGACGCCGCCATCACCCGGCTCCGAACCGCGTCGGGCGTTCGGCGCTGCTGGATCCCCTGCTCCGCCACGAGCGTCACGGCGTCCCCGACGCCCGAAACCAGAACCAGCGCCAGGATCGGCGCGAACCAGGGCGAGACGGCGATCCCGCCAGTCGTGACCGCGATCACCACCATCCCCAGGAACAGGGCCTTCGGCTCGTTCCCCTCGTTCAGGTACCGGCCGGCGAAAGAGCCGAGGACCGAACCGGCGCCCCAGAACGTGATCAGTAGGCCGTAGCCGACCGCTCCGGCGTCGAACTGCTCAACGAGGGGCACGTCGGCCACCATGACCAGCCCCAGGCCGAACACGAGGGCCGTCCAGGCCAGCACCAGGGTCCGCAGCAGGCGGTCCCGGGCGATGAACACGAACCCGGCGCGGAGGCCCCGGTGCTCGTGCGCCTCGGACCGGTCCCCGGAGAAGGGTGCCCGAACGCTCACGACCAGGACCGCCGACACGGCGAACGTCAGGGCGTTCAGCCCGAACACCCACCCCGGCCCGATGGTCGCCACCAGCAGCCCGCCGAGGGCGGGGCCGACCATGATGCCGGCGTTTCGGCCCAACGTGACCAGGCCGTTCGCCCACGACAGGTCCTCCGGCCCGACCAGGTTGGGGATGGCTGCGCCCGAGGCCATCCAGAACGGCGTCTCCACCACGGCCGAGACGAAGGCCAGCGCGAGCAGCCACCCGGGATCCTGGGTCGCGGCCATCGCGGCGAACGCGGCCACGCCCGCAAGGTCGGACACGATCATGACCCGGCGGCGGTCGAACCGGTCGCCGATGGCCCCGGCCAGCGGCGCGACGAACCCGCTCACGCCGAACGTGAGGAACAGGGTCGCCGAAAGCCACGTGGGGGACCCTGTGAGCTCGTACACCGTGAACATCAGTGCCGTGTACGCGGCGGCCCCGCCGGTGATGGAGATCAGGCGCGCGACGGCGAGACGGCGCACCGCGGTCTTCGGTGGTGTGCGTTGGGCGGTCATGGAGCGACTCCTTGCATCGGTACGTGCGGGAACAGTGGTCCGGGCCCGCCTGGCGGCGAGCGTTCGCGTCAGAGCGTGACGCTGGAGGACATCACCGTGAGCCGCTTCATGACGCGAGGAGTGTACCAGCGGCGCGGGAGGCAGGAGGGCCGGGTGCTCCTAGTCGGGCAGGACCACGAACCAGGCGTTCGGGGCGCCGATAGCGGTGGCGATCTCCTCCACGATCTCCGGCGTGACCGCGCTGTCCAGGGTGAGGGCCATCAGCGCGGTGCCGCCTCGCGAGGGTCGCCCCACGTCCATCGTGGCGATGTTGATCTCGTGCTCACCGAGGATCGTGCCCACCCGACCGATCACGCCAGGGCGGTCCTCGTAGGCGAAGAACAGCATGTACGCGGCCGGCACCATCTCGACGTCGTATCCCAGCACCTGCATGACCCGTTCCGCGTTCCGCTTCCCGACGAGCGTGCCGGCCACCGAGACCTCGCCGTCCTCGGTCTCGGCGCGCAGGGCGATCAGGTTCACGTAGTCGCTGGAGAGAGCCGACCGCATCTCGGAGACGGCCACGCCACGCTCGCGGGCGATGATCGGCGCGTTCACGTACGACACTGGCTCGTGGACGACCCCCCGGAGCACGCCCTTCAGGATGGCCAGGGTGAGGGCCCGGGTGTCGGCCTCCGCGATCCTCCCCAAGTACTGGCATTCGATCGAACGCACCGCCCCTTGAGCCAGGCCGGTGAGGAGGGCGCCCAGCTTCTCGGAGAGGGGGAGGAAGGGTCGCACCACCTCCGCCACCTCGGCCCCGGCCGAGACGTTCACGGCGTAGGGCACGAACTCGCCCAGCAGGGCGAGGCGGACCATCTCGGCGATGGCGGTCCCCGCCTTATCCTGGGCCTCCACGGTGGACGCCCCGAGGTGGGGCGTCGCCACGACCTGGTCGTAGGCGAGCAGCGGCGAGTCCGTGGTCGGTTCGTCGTCGAACACGTCCACGGCCGCGCCGGCCAGGTGTCCGTTCTCGATGGACTTGGCCAGGGCGGCCTCGTCCACGATGCCGCCGCGGGCCGTGTTCACCAGGCGCGAGCCCTCCTTCCTGAGGGCCAGCTCCCGGTGCCCGATCAGCCCCTCGGTGTCGGGGGTCCGGGGGAGGTGGAGCGAGACGAAGTCCGCCTGCACCAGGAGCGCCTCCAGGGTCGGCATCAGCTCGACCCCCATCTCCTTGGCCCGGTCCCGTG
>DASWJF010000115.1:0-3472 GCA_036397275.1 Actinomycetota bacterium | reverse complement strand
TCGATCGAGTTGAACAGGGCGGTCTCCTCGCCGGCGATGTAGGCGCCGGCGCCTCGCCGGACCTCCACGTCGAACCGGAAGCCCTCGCCCATGACGTCCTCGCCCAGGAACCCTCGCGTGTACGCCTGCTCGATGGCGTTCTCCAGCATCTCCGTGGCCAGGGGATACTCGCCCCGGACGTAGACGAACCCCTTCTCGGAGCTCGTGGCGAAGCCGGCGATCGTGAGCGCCTCGACCACGGCGAACGGGTCCCACTCCATGATGACCCGGTCCTTGAACGTGCCCGGCTCGGACTCGTCGGCGTTGCACACGAAGTAATGAGGACGGACCGGCTGCTTGGCCACCGCCTCCCACTTCACCCCCGTTGGGAACGCGGCGCCGCCTCTCCCCAGGAGCTTCGAGTCCTTCACCTCCCGGACCACGCCTTCCGGCCCCAGCTCGAGTGCGGTCCGGAGTGCCTCATACCCGCCGTGGGCCCGGTAGTCGTCGAGCGATCGTGGGTCCACCACGCCGACCCGACGAAGTAACCGCAGCCCTTCTCGCGGCTGCTGCCCCAAGGAGCCGCCGTTCGGGCTTCGGATCCACCCCCCGCCGTGCAGGAACGGATCGAGCATCTCCATGGTCACCGGGCCGATGGATACGTCGCTCGCCTCGTGCCCCGCCGACTGGAACAGGGCCGCCGGCGCGTGCTCGCACATCCCCAGGCAGGGGCTCCGGATGAGCCCACCGGCTCGGTCGGGGCCGAGCTCTCGCTCGAGCCGCTCGATCAGGACCTCGGCGCCGTTCACCCGGCACGCGATGTCGTCGCAGACGTGGACGACGGTCTTCGGTCGCGGTTCGAGCGAGAACATCGCGTAGAAGCTGGCCACGCCGTAGGCCTCGGCCGGGGGCACGGAGAGCCGCCGGCACACGTAGTTCAGGCCTCCCTCGGTGATCCACCCCACCCGGCCCTGGAGCGCGTGGAGCGCCGGGAGCAGGAGGTGACGCTGCTCCCGCGCGGCCCGTCCCCCGTACCCGACGTGTCCCTCGAGGTCGATCTGCCGTTCGCCGCCGTGCCACCCGGATTCCGGCGGGCCGACGACCTCGTCGACGGCGGCGCGTTCCTCGTCTGTGGCGACGGCCTGCATCAGGTGGAGGTCCACACGGCTCCTTCTTCGCCCACCCACGGACCCGCGCTTCCTCCTCGCGGCCCCGGCGTCACTCGCCGCCCCCGCCGCCACCTGCCGCCGCGGTCGGCTGCTCGATCCGGTCGATCCGGATCGCGCTGGCCTTGAACTCGGCCGTGCCCGACTTCGGGTCCCACGCCTCGATGGTGAGGGCGTTCGTGTCCACCTGGTCGGGGAAGTGGAGGGTCAGGAAGGCCAACCCCGGTCGCAGGGTGGGGTCGATGTGGACGGGCGCCTCGACCTTGCCGCGGCGCGAGGAGACCAGCACCCGCTCCTGCTCGGCCACGCCCAGCCGCTCGGCGTCCTCCGGGCTGATGCACAGGGCCTCACGCTTCCGAAGGGGCGAGGTGTAGCCGCCGGTCTGCACGCCGGTGTTGAAGGAATCCAGGCGCCGTCCCGTGGTGAGCCGGATCGGGAACTCCTCGGTCAGCTCGTCCACGGGCGGCTCGAACGGCACCACGGAGAGTGGAGCCGCCGGGCCGCGCCTTTCCGGGTCTTCCTCCCACAGGCGGCCGTGGAGGAACTTCGAGCCCGGGTGGTCCTCGTCGAGGCACGGCCACTGGATCCCGTTCATCGCCTCCAGCCGCTCGTAGGCCATGCCGGCGTGCATCGGCGAGAGCGAGCGCAGCTCGTCCCAGGCGGCGTGAGCCGTGACCTCGCCCCAGTCCTTCCCGAGCCGCCTCGCCATCTGCGCGATGATCCAGATGTCGTCCCGCGCGTCGCCTGGAGGATCGAGCGCCTTGCGCACCCGCTGCACGCGACGCTCGCTGTTCGTCACGGTGCCCTCGCTCTCGGCCCAGGCCGCGGAGGCCGGGAAGACTACATCGGCCATCTCCGCGGTCTGCGTCAGCATGATGTCCTGCACGATCAGGCAGTCCAGGCCGCGCAACAGGTGCTTGGCCCGGTTCGCATCGGCCTCCGACGTGGCCGGGTTCTCGCCGATCACGTAGAGCGCTCGGAGGTCGCCCCGCTCCATCGCCTCGAACATCAACGTCAGGTGCCAGCCGTACTTCGGCGGGATCGTGCAGTCCCAAGCGCTCTCGAACTTGGCGCGGGCCTCGGGCATCTTCTCGATGTCCTGGAAGCCGGGAAGCTTGTTCGGGATGGCGCCCATGTCGCCGCCGCCCTGCACGTTGTTCTGGCCTCGGAGCGGGTTGAGGCCGCTGCCGTAGCGCCCAACGTGGCCGCACAGGAGTCCCAGGTTGATCAGGCCCAGCACGTTGTCCACCGCGTTGTGGTGCTCGGTGATCCCGAGCGTCCAGCACATCTCGGCCCGGTCGGCTCGCGCGTAGGCGTGGGCGAACTCCCCGATGACCTCGGCCGGGATCCCTGTGGCTCGCTCGCCTTCCTCGAGCGTCCACGGCTCCACCGAGGCCGCGTACTCCTCGAATCCGGTCGTGGCGTTCTCGATGAACGTGGGGTTGTGCAGGCCGGCGTGGATGATCTCCCTGGCCATGGCGTTCGAGAGCGCGATGTCGGAGCCGACGTCGACGCCGAGCCACACGTCCGCCCACTCCGCCGAGGACGTGCGCCGAGGGTCGACGACGTAGAGCTTCGCTCCGTTCCGGATCCCCTTCAGGACGTGGTGGAAGAAGATCGGATGCGTCTCGCGCGCGTTCGACCCCCACAGCACGATGAGATCGGTGTTCTCGATCTCCTCGTACGAACTGGTCCCCCCACCTGCTCCGAACACCGTGGCCAGACCGACCACGCTTGGAGCGTGTCAGGTGCGGTTGCAGCTGTCGATGTTGTTGCTGCCCAGGACCTGACGCATGAACTTCTGGGCGATGAAGTTCATCTCGTTCGTGGCCTTGGAGCAGCTGAACAGGCCGACCCCGTTGCCGCCGTTCCGCTCGTGAGCGGTGCGCAGGCCCGCCGCGGCCCGGTCCAGGGCCTCGTCCCAGGTCGCCACGCGCAGCCCGCCGTCCTCGCGGACCATCGGCTCGGTGAGTCGGGTCCGGCCGTTCTTCATCGAGCTGGCCTCCTTCCGCCGACCTCGGCCACGATTCTAAGCCCGCCGTTCAGCCGGGGACGGGCCCGCGGGACCCGAACGGGCCTACAGGGCGATCCGCTCGGGGTGCGTGTAGACGTTGAACCGGCCGTCACGGACGAAGCCCACCACGGTCACGCCCAGGCGCTCGGCGAGGTCCACGGCCAGGGACGAAGGCGCCGAGACCGCGGCCACGATGGGGATCCCCGCCACCGCGGCCTTCTGAACGATCTCGAAGGAAACCCGCCCCGACACCAGCAGGATCCGCTCGGAAAGCGGCAGGTCGCCGGCGAGGAGCGCGTCCCCCACGATCTTG
>DASWJF010000114.1:0-8950 GCA_036397275.1 Actinomycetota bacterium | reverse complement strand
GGCCCGTACCGGGTGGGCGGCTGCGCGAAGGGCGTGGGGATGATCGCCCCCGATCTCCACCTGGCCACCATGCTCGCGTTCGTCACCACCGACGCGCCGGTGCCGCCGTCGGATCTTCGCACGCTCGCATCGCACGTCCTGGAGCCGAAGTTCGAGTCGCTCACCGTGGACGGCTGCACCAGCACGAACGACACGGTGCTGCTGTTCGCGAGCGGCGCGACGGGCGGCGACCTCGTGGTGCCGGACACGCCGGCGTGGGACCAGGTGGGAGAGGCCCTCGATGAGGTCGGCACCTCGCTCCTCCTCCAACTCGCCGAGGACGCCGAGGGCGCCAGCCACGTGATCCTGGTGGAGGTGTCGGGGGCCGAGACGGACGGTGACGCACGGGCCGTGGCCAAGGCCCTGGCCGATTCGCTGCTCGTGAAGACGGCGGTCTTCGGTGGTGACCCCAACCCGGGCCGGATCCTCCAGGCCATCGGGTCGTCCGGCGTGCCCTTCCTCCCCCAGCTCGTGAACGCGTTCATCGGCGACGTGCAGGTCATCGCGGGCGGTGAGATCCCGGCCGCCTACCGCGAGGCCGGCGTGGAGGCCGCGCGGGCCGCGGTGTCGGAGAGGGAGGTCGTGATCTCGGTGTCCGTGGGGAACGGACCCGGCGAGAGCCGAGCGCTCGGCGTCGACCTCTCCTACGACTACGTGAAGATCAACGCGGAGTACACCACGTGAGCATCGACCTGCCGCCCCAGATCCGCGAGCGGACCGTGGCCAAGGCCCGGACCCTCCTCGAGGCGCTCCCGTTCATCCAGGAGCACTGGGGGAAGACCATCGTGATCAAGTACGGCGGCGCGGCCATGGACCGTGCGCCGTTCTCGCGGTCGTTCGCCCAGGACCTGGCGCTGCTCCATCACGTCGGCATCCAGCCGCTGATCGTGCACGGGGGCGGCCCGCAGGTGACCGACGTCTCCGCCCGTCTCGGTCTGGAGACCACGTTCGTCGGCGGGCACCGCGTGACCGACGAGCAGACCCTCGACGTGGCGAAGATGGTGCTCGCCGGAAAGCTCAACACCGAGGTCGTGGGGATGCTCCTGGCCGGCGGGGTGAGGGCCGTTGGGCTGTCCGGCGTGGACGGCGGCCTGATCGTGGCGCGGAAGCAGGCCCGCCCCGACCTCGGCTTCGTGGGCGAGGTGGTGCGGGTGAACGTCGAGGTGGCCCGGACCCTGATGGACCAGGGGTTCGTCCCGATCGTCGCGTCCATCGCCGCCGGTGAGGACGGCCAGGCGTACAACGTGAACGCCGACGTCGCGGCCGCGGAGCTCGCCGTGGGCCTCGGGGCCGAGAAGCTCGTGTACATGAACGACGTGCCCGGCGTGATCGGGCCCCACGGCGACCTGCTGTCGGAGCTCGGGGTCCAGGACGTCCTTGACCTGTTGGCCCACGAGCGGGCCGTGGACGGCGGGATGATCCCCAAGCTGGAGAGCGCCGTCCGGGCCCTGAAGGCCGGCATCCCCCGGGTGCACCTCATCGACGGCCGCGTGGATCACGCGCTCGTCCTCGAGCTGTTCACGCCCGAAGGCATCGGCACCATGATCACGCTCGATGCCCGGGCCTCGGGCCAGGAGGGGGAACCGTGAGCCGGAACGGCGGCGCCACGAAGGTGAAGCGGCAGCAGGCCATCCTGTCGTTGGTGGCCCGGGAGCGGCTGGCCTCCCAGGAGGAGATCAGGGCCCGGCTCCAGCGCCTGGGCCTTCCGGCCACGCAGTCGACGATCTCCCGCGACGTCGAGGAGCTGGGCCTGGCCCGGGTCCACGATCCGGACGGCGTCCGGTACGTGGTCCCGGGGGAGGAGGGAGTGCCCGCGCCGTTGAACCTGCTTCGCCGGGCCCTGGAGGAGTTCGCGCTGTCGTTCGTCCCGGCGAACCAGCTCCTGCTCGTCCGGACGCCCCCCGGAGCCGCCAACGCCCTGGCGGAGGCCATCGACCGGTCAAGCGACCTCGACATCGCCGGCACGGTGGCGGGCGACAACACGATCCTCGTCGTCCCTCGAGACGGCGTCTCGCCCCGCTCGGTGGAGCGGGCCCTGAAGAAAGCGATGGAACCAACAGGAGGAGGCGCGGAGCGCCGGGTGGGGGGGAGAAGAACATGAAGCGAGCGGTCCTTGCGTATTCGGGCGGTCTGGACACGTCGGTCTCGATCCGGTGGCTGGTCGATCAGGGGTACGAGGTGTTCGCGGTCGCGGTGGACGTCGGGCAGCAGGAGGACCTCGGCGCGATCCGCCGGCGCGGCGCCCTGGCCGGCGCGGCCGAGGTCCGGGTCGTGGACGCGGTCGAGCGGTTCGCGAACGAGTACCTGGCCAGGGCCATCAGGGCGAACGGCCTGTACGAGGACAAGTACCCCATGGTGTCGTCGCTGGCCCGGCCGCTCATCGCCGACGAGGTCGTGAAGGTCGCGCGCGAGGTCGGCGCCGACGCCGTGGCCCACGGCTGCACTGGCAAGGGGAACGACCAGGTCCGGTTCGAGGTGTCGTTCGGGGTGCTGGCGCCGGACCTCGAGGTCCTGGCGCCGATCCGAGACCCCGGCATCCCCCGAGAGAAGGCCATCGCCCTGGCCGCCGAGTGGGGCATCCCCATCGCCGATGTCGCCACGTCCTACTCGATCGACGAGAACCTGTGGGGGCGCACGGTGGAGTGCGGTCCGCTGGAAGACCCGTGGGTGGCCCCGCCGGAGGACGCCTTCGGGCGAACGGCCCCGCCGGGGGAGCGGCCCGAGGAGCCGGCGGAGATCGCGATCGCCTTCGAGCGCGGGGTGCCCGTGGCGCTGGGCGGCGATCCGATCGCCCTTCCCGAGCTGATCCGGACGGTGGACACGCTGGGCGGCCGGTACGGCTTCGGGCGGGTGGACATGATCGAGAACCGCCGGGTGGGCATCAAGTCCCGTGAGCTGTACGAGGTGCCCGGGGCGCTTGCGCTGATCACGGCGCACCGGGCGCTCGAGGACCTCACGCTCGAACGCGAGGTCGCCCACTTCAAACCGGGGATCGAGCACCGGTGGGCCGAGCTGGTCTACGACGGCATGTGGTTCTCTCCGCTCCGCCGGGCCCTGGACGCGTTCGTGGACGCCTCGCAGGAGCACGTGACCGGGGAGGTGCGCGTGGCGTTCTCGCCGGGCGCGTGCACCGTCGTCGGCAGGCGGTCCGAGGACTCGTTGTACGACGTGGGCCTGGCCACCTACGGGCCGGAGGACGCGTTCGACCAACGGCATGCCGAGGGGTTCGTCAGGCTGTGGGGGATGCCGCTCAAGGTGTGGTCGGCCAAGCAGGAGCGGCGGTGAGCGAGCGGGACGAGGCCGAAGCGAGCGCCGACGGGCCGCTCTGGGGCGGGCGGTTCGCGAAGCCGCCGGCGCCGGAGGCTGAGGCGCTGTCGAAGAGCCTGCGCTTCGACGTCCGGCTGGCGCCGCAGGACGTCGAGGCGAGCGTGGCGCACGTGCGCGCGCTCGAGGACGCCGGTCTGCTGACCGGCGACGAGGCCGCGGCCCTGGAGAAGGCCCTGCGCGAGGTGGGGGAGGACATCGCCGCGGGGCGGTTCGCGCCCCATCCGGCAGACGAGGACGTGCACTCGGCGATGGAGCGCGGCGTGACCGGGCGCCTGGGGGACCTCGGGGCGAAGCTGCACGCCGGGCGAAGCCGGAACGACCTCGTGGTCACCGACCTCCGGCTGTGGCTGCTCGCGGCGGGGGGGCGGATCGGCGAGGGCGTCGCGCGCCTGATCCGCGCGCTGGTGGGGCAGGCCCGTTACCACGCGGGGACGGTGATGCCCGGGATCACCCACGGCTGGCTCGCGCAGGCGGTGACGCTCGGCCACCACCTGCTCGCGCACGCGTGGGGGCTCCTGCGGGACCTGGAGCGGCTCGACCAGTGGGCGGCACGGACGTCCGTCTCGCCGCTCGGGGCGGGGGCGCTCGCCACCTCGACGCTCGGGCTCGACCCGGACGCCTCGGCCGCGCGGCTCGGGTTCGCCACGGCGTTCGAGAACTCGCTCGATGCCGTGTCCGACCGGGACTTCGCCCAGGAGCTCCTGGCGGATGCGGCCATCGCGGGCACGCACCTGTCTCGCCTGTCGGCCGACGTGATCCGGTGGACCGACGACTCGCTCGGCTGGGCTGCGCTGGACGAGGCCTACGCAACCGGGTCGAGCATGATGCCCCAGAAGCGGAACCCCGACGTCGCCGAGCTGGTTCGGGCCAAGGCGGGGCGTCTGGCCGGCCATTTCGTGGCGCTGTCCTCGGTGTTGGCCGGGCTCCCCCTCGGGTACCACCGGGACCTCCAGGAGGACAAGGAGCCGCTGTTCGACGCCGCGGACACGCTGGAGGCCGCGCTCGCCGCGCTGGCCGGGTGCGTCGAAACGCTTCGGTTCGACGTCGCGGCGTTGCGCCGGGCCGCGGAGGACGAGGTCCTGTACGCCACCGACCTGGCCGAGGAGCTGGTGAAGGGGGGCGTGCCGTTCCGCGAGGCTCACCGGCGGATCGGAGAGCTGCTGAAACGGCTCGACTCCGAGGGCCGCGTCCTTCGCGACCTCGGGCCCGAGGAGTGGCTGAACGAGGGGCTGCCGGACGGCACCTCGCTGCTCGACCCGGACCGCTCCGTGCGGGCCCGATCCATGGCCGGGGGCCCGTCGCCCGCGAGCGTTCTCTCACAGGCCGACGCCGTGGAGGCCGCGCTCGCGGCGAGGCGCTCGCCAGCCGGGTGAGGAGGGTCGTGCGGACGACCCGAGCGGTGCCGCCGGGCCCCGGCCTCTCCGGGCTGGCGGCACTCCGCTCGTTCCGGCGGGACCCTATCGGGCTCCTGGCCAGGGCGGCCGCGTGCGGAGACGTCAGCTACCTGAAGCTCCCGCGGTTCCCGGCGTACCTGCTGAACCATCCCGACCTGGTTCGGGACGTGCTGGTCACCGGGGGCCACCGGTTCATGAAGGGCCCGACGATCCAGGCCGCCAAGCTCGTGCTGGGCGAGAGCCTCCTCACGAGCGAGGGCGAACATCACCGGCGCCAGCGGCGGATGATCCAGCCCATCTTCCACCACGACCGGGTCGCCGGCTACGGCGGGCCCATGGTAGAACACGCGCTTCGAACCGCCGGCCGGTGGGGGGATGGCCACACCCTCGACGTCCACCGGGAGATGGCCCGGCTCACGCTGTCGGTGATCGGCGCCACGCTGTTCGGGACGGACGTCGAGACAGACGAGGCTCGGGCCGTCGGCGATGCGCTGTCGCTCCAACTCTCGATGTTCGACCGCGTGTTCTCGCCGTTCTTCCAGGTCTCGATGCGGCTGCCGCTGCCGTCGAACCGACGGTTCGAGCGCGCGAACGCCTCGCTCGACGCGGTCATCGGCCGCATGATCGCCGAGCGGCGAGCGACGGGCGCGTCCGGCGACGACCTCCTCTCCCTGCTGATCCGGGCCCAGGAGGACGGCGCGGGGATGACCGACCGCCAGGTCCGCGACGAGGCCATGACCCTGTTCCTGGCGGGGCACGAGACGACCTCGACCGCTCTCACCTGGACCTGGTACCTGCTGTCGCAACATCCGGAGGCCGAACGCAAGCTGCACGCCGAGCTGGACGACGTGCTGGGTGGCCGCGCGCCGGCCGCCCCCGACGTGCCGCGGCTCCGGTACACAGAGATGGTCCTCTCCGAGTCGATGAGGGTCCTTCCGCCGGCATGGGCCATCGGCCGCCGAGCGCTGGCGGATCACGAGGCCGGGGGGTACGAGATCCCGAAGGGCGCGGTGGTGATCGTGTCGCCGTACCTCGTGCACCACGATCCGAGGTGGTTCGATGACCCCGAGGCGTTCGTGCCGGAGCGGTGGGCCGAGGGACATCGCGAGAAGCCGCCGCGCCACGCCTACTTCCCGTTCGGCGCCGGGTCGAGGTTGTGCATCGGGGAGCCCTTCGCGCGGCTCGAGGCCATCCTGGTCCTGGCGGCCATCGCGCAGCGGTGGCGGCTCCGGCTGGCGCCCGGCCATCCCGTTGAGCTCCAGCCGGTCATCACGCTCCGGCCCCGGCACGGCATGCTCATGCGGGTCGAACGCCGCGCCTGACCGGACGGCCTCTGTTCCGCGTCGGGTGCACGTTCGAGGGAACGTCCGGTACCCTCATCTGCCATGCGGTTCGCCAGCGCGCTCGCCCTGTTCGCCCATCCCGACGACGCCGAGTACATGTGCGGCGGCACGATCGCCGTATGGACCCGGGAGGGCACCGAGGTCCACTACGTGATCGTGACCGACGGCTCGGCCGGTTCCAACGAGCCCGGCGCGGTCAGGGCGGAGATCTCGAAGGTCCGTAAGCGGGAGCAGAAGGCGGCGGCGAAGGTGCTGGGGGTGAGGAGCGTGACGTTCCTCGACTTCCCGGACGGCATGCTCGAGGTGAACCTGGAGACCCGCAAGGCGGTGACCCGGGAGGTGCGGCGGCTCCGCCCGGAGGTGGTGGTCGCGCCGGATCCCTCGCGCCTGTGGTACGGCCGGGAGTACATCAACCATGCCGACCACCGGGCCACCGGGGAGCTGGCCCTGTGCGCGGTGATGCCCGATGCCCCCTCGCGCCCCCAGTTCCCGGAGCTTCTGGATGAGGGCATGGAGCCTTACGAGATCCCCCACCTTTGGTTGGCCACGGAGGAGCCCGATACCTACATGGACATCACGAAGACCATGGACCTCAAGCTGGAGGCCCTCACGAAGCACCGCTCCCAGAACCTCGAGGACTCCCTGGATTGGGTTCGGGAGCGTGCCCGGGAGCTCGGCGAGAAGGGCGGGGTGGAGTACGCGGAGGCGTTTCGGACGTTCTCTTTGAAGGATGAGGAAGCATGATGGAAGAGCCGATGGACCCCGAGGACGAGGCGTCCTCCGGCCTCGAGCCGGGGGAGGTGGACAACGTCCAGGCCGACCTGGGCGACCTCCACGGGATGCGGGACGTCTTCGGGCCGCAGGGCGTGAAGGGCGTCGTCATCGCCTGCCCGGACTGCGGCGAGAACCACTACTACGAATGGGACCTCCTCCGGGAGAACCTCGAGCACCTGCTCCGGACTGGCGAGCCACGGATGCACGAGCCGGCCTTCGAGGTCCGCGAGGACGAGTACATCCAGTGGGACTACGGCAAGGGCTACATCGACGCGCTGACCGACACCGGCCTCGAGCCCGACCGGCAGATCCAGCTCACCCGGTGCCCGTGGTGCGACACGCCGTGCGAGAGCGAGTTCCACTTCTGCCCGAAGTGCGGCAGGTCCCTGGCAGCGGTCCGCCTGTACAAGGAGCTTCTGGCCCGGGGGATCGACGAGCGCGAGGTCCGGGCGCTTCTGGTCAAGGCGGGCTTCGAACCGTTCTGATCGCTTGAGCCGCCCGGTCGGCGGTGATACGAACCTTCCGTGGCGGAGACCAAGAGCCCCCGGCGGAGCGAGCGGTGGGCCGCCGACGGTGCCGGCCCCGGCAACCGTTGGGCGGTGGCGTCGCTGGTGCTCGCGGCGTTCGGCCTCCTCGCTGTTGCGCTGATCGTCCTGGCGACGGCGCGGGTGACCCCGTTCGATTCGCTGTCCGACCCGGCCGGCTACGTCTTGTATGGGGCCGTGCCGTCGTTCGGCGTCCTCGCCGTGTTCACCGGGCTCATGGGACGGGGGCGCTCGGGCCGGCCCTGGATGGCGTGGACCGGCGTGGCTGTGGGGTCGGCCCTGGTCGCGGTGGCTGTCGTCGTCCTGGTCATCGTGCTGAACGCCTTCCGGACCCTGGGCTGACCGCCGGGGGCTCGAGGATGCAGTCCTCGGGGGCCTTGTCCGTGCGAAGGCCCTTGAACGACGGAGCCCGCATCTTGTTCGTGCTCTTCGTGATCTCCAGGTACTCGACCTCGCACACCAGCTCGGGCCGGACGAAGGTCGCCCACTTCACCGCGATGAGATCGGGATCGTCCGACGCCGGCTCCTTCGTCACCAAGGGCTCCAGCCGCTCCATCACCAGGCCCAGCATCTTGTCCGTGAAGCCCGTGCCGACCTGGCCGATCCACCGGAGCTTCCCGCCGTCGTAGGCCCCCACCAACAACGCCCCGAACGTGCCGGCCCGTCCGCCCTGTCCCGGCGTCCATCCAAGGATCACGCAGTCCTGGGTGTTGGTGAGCTTGATCTTCCGCCAGTCCGGCGAGCGCCGGCCCGGGTGGTACCGGGACCCCCTGCGTTTGGCCACCACGCCTTCCAGGCCGTGCGACCGGGCCGCCTTCACTAGCTGCTTGCCCTCGCCATCCACGTAGGTGACGCGCTGGAGGCGCTCATCCTCCTCGAGCACGGCGTCGAGCAGCTCTCGGCGATCCTCGAGCGCGAGCTCGGTAAGGTCTCGCCCGTCCAGCCACAGCAGGTCGAACGCCACCACCGAGACCGGGATCTGCTTCGCGATCCGCTTGATCTCCCGTTCGTTGGCCAGGTTCATCCGCTGCTGGAGCGCCTCGAAGGAGTTCTTGCCGTCCTCGTCGAAGGCCACGATCTCCCCGTCCATCACCGCGTTCACCTGGTTCACGAGCTCGTGGATCATGTGGACCTCGGGATACTGGGTGGTCACGTCGCGGCCGGTCCGGGTGATCAGGCGGGTGAGGTCGGTGGAGAGGTAGGCCAGGCACCGGATCCCGTCGAGCTTCGGCTCGAACCGCCACTTCGGATCGTCGAACTCCTGGTGGCCCCCCTCCGCCAGCATCGGCTGGAGCGAGGGGGGGGAGGGCACGAGGGCAGCGTCCTGGTGGCTGGCCAGGAAGATCAGCCAATCGGTCCGGGTCTTCACCAGGTGATACTCCAGGCCGGGGTACCGTCGGCCGTGGAGCCGGAAGCTCACCTTCTTGTCGGTCCACTCCAGCACCTCATGCGTCCCGTCGTCGAAGATGCGAACCTCGCCGGCGCCGTAGTGGCCCTCCGGGATCGTCCCCTCGAACTTCCCGTACTC
>DASWJF010000113.1:0-4927 GCA_036397275.1 Actinomycetota bacterium | reverse complement strand
GGACCTGGGCCCCCTCCAGCAGCTCCTCTCGGATCGACGGGTCGAGGGCGTCGCCGTGCGTTCGGAGGGTTCCGATCACGCCCAGGATCGTGGCGAGGGGCGTGCGGAACTCGTGCGCGGCCACCGCCACGAACTCGGTCTTCGCGATGTCGACCTCGCGCAGCCGCACCACCATGGCCTGTTCCTCCGCCAGCGCCCGAGACCGGTCCTCCGCGATCCCGACCAGCAGCTCGCGCTGGTCCTGGTTGGTCCGGCGCTGCTTGGCCAGGGCCCCCACCGCGAACCCGGTGATGAGCATCAGCGCCGGCCGCGACAGCAGGGCGGCCCGGGACAGACCGCCTGCGACGCTCATGACCAGCACGTACAGGATCGCGAGACCGAGCGCCGAGAAGAGGGTCTCGAGCACGTCGAATCGCATCGCCACCGCGATGATCGCGATGAGGTACAGGGCCCAGTACTCGCTGTCCGGCCCGCCGGTGGCGAGGCACCACAGGGTGATGAGGACGGTGTCGGCGAGGAAGATCGCGGCCCGGAACCGATTCGCCCACACGGTCTCGTACGGACGGGCCAGGAGCGACCACACGCTGTACAGGGCGGCCAGGGCCAGGATGGATACCGCGAGCGGGCCGGTGATCCGCGCCATCCCGCCCGAGTTCAGGTACACGACGGCCACCACGAGCACGACCGCCATGCGGATGAGCGCGACCGAGCGCTCCGTTCGAAGCTCCTCGGGGCTCAGCCCACCCCGAACCGCCTCGGTCTCGAAGGTCCCGGACCGGCCCATGAACCCCTCACCTCGCATGCGACGACACGGGTACCTCGGGGGAGGACCCAATAGTGGTATCGGCGCAGGCGACGAGAGGCTGAACCGGAGGCTTCAGCCCGAGGTGACGATGTTGACCAGGCGCGGAGCCCGGACGATCACCTGCCGGACCTCCCGTCCCTCCAGAAACCGGCGAGCCTTCTCCGAGGCCAGGGCGAACTCGCGGCAGGCGTCCTCGGTCGCGCCCGCGTCCACCTCGATACGGTCGCGGACCTTCCCGTCGACCTGCACGACCATCGTCACCCGGTCTTCCCGGGCCAGGGCCGGGTCGAAGGCGGGCCACGACGAGACATGGACGCTGGTCCCGTTCCCAAGGGCCTCCCGCCACAGCTCCTCGGCCAGGAACGGCGCGAGCGGCCCCAGCATCTGGGTCAGGGCGGAGGACGCGTCCCGCGCCCCTTGGCCGGCGTCCAGCGCCGCGCGGATCCCGTTCGACAGCACCTGGAGCTTGGAGACGGCCACGTTGAACCGGAACCGCTCCAGGTCCTCGGTGACGGCCTTGATGGTCCGGTGCGCCAGCCGGGTGAGCCCGTCGGGCTGCGCGGCGTCGCGCTCCGCGGCCTCGAGCACGGCCGCGTGCACCCGCCCCAGCCACCCGTTCATGGCGGGGCGCCGGTCGGGTTCGGGCTCGATGAGCTTCCAGTCGATGTCGTCCTCGAAGGGCCCGGCGAACAGCATGGTCATGCGCATCGTGTCCGCCCCCCACCGCTCCACGAGCGGCATGAGCTCCACGAGGTTGCCCTTTGACTTCGACATGGACGCTCCCCCGTAGATCAACTGGCCCTGGTTCATCAGGCGGGGGAAGGGCTCGGTGAATCCGACCAGGCCCATGTCGCACAGGACCTTGGTGAAGAACCGCGAGTACAACAGGTGCAGGATGGCGTGCTCCACGCCGCCCGTGTACTGCGAAACCGGCATCCATCCGGCCACCATCTGAGGATCGAACGCCCGGCCGGCGTCGTGAGGCGAGCAGTACCGCAAGAAGTACCAGGACGAATCGACGAAGGTGTCCATCGTGTCGGTATCGCGCCGGGCCGGCTTGCCGCACGTCGGGCACGTCGTGTTAACGAACCCCTGGTGGCGGGCCAGCGGCGACTCGCCGCCCGGTCGGAAGTCCACGTCCTCGGGGAGCAGGACCGGCAGGTCCTTCTCCGGCACCGGGATCTCGCCGTGCTCATCGCAGTGGATGACGGGGATCGGCGCTCCCCAGTACCGCTGGCGCGAGATCAGCCAGTCGCGCAGCCGGTAGGTCACGGCGGCCCGGCCCTTGCCCTGCTCCTCCAGCCACCGGGTCACCGCCTCGATGCTCTCGGGCGAGCGCACGCCGTCGAACGGCCCCGAGTTCACCATCACGCCGTCGTGGTCGTACGCCTCGGTCATCGTGTCGGCGTCGCGGGCGTCGCCCTCGGGCTGCACCACCACCCGGACCGACAGGCCGTGCTCCCGGGCGAACTCGAAGTCCCGCTGGTCGTGCGCGGGGACGCCCATCACGGCGCCGGTGCCGTATTCCATCAGCACGTAGGGCGCCACGAAGCAGGGCACCTTCTCCCGGTTCACCGGGTTCACGGCGTGGACCCCCAGGCGCACGCCCTCCCGGCTCTCCGCCTGCTCACGGCTGGTGAGCGGCGTGGCCTGGAGGCGCTCGGCGAGCTGCCGGGCCTCCGTCCCCGAACCGCCGGCCTCGGCCAGCTTCGTGACCAGCGGGTGCTCCCCAGCGAAGACGAAGAACGTGACGCCCCAGAGCGTGTCGGGGCGCGTGGTGAACACCTCGACCCGGTCGCCGGTCTCCGCGATCTCGAACTCGACCGAGGCCCCCTCGGACCGGCCGATCCAGTTCCGCTGCATGGTGATGACCCGCTCGGGCCAGTCCACCAGCTCGTCCACATCGTCCAGCAGCCGCTGCGCGTAGTCGGTGATCTTGAAGAACCACTGGGTGAGGTCCTTGCGGACTACGGCCGTTCCGCACCGCTCGCAGGCCCCGTTGATCACCTGCTCGTTGGCCAGGACGGTCTGGTCGTTGGGGCACCAATTGGCCGGGGCCAGCTTCCGGTAGGCCAGACCCCGTTCGAAGAACTTGACGAACAGCCACTGCGTCCACCGGTAGTACTCGGGGTCGCACGTGTTGAACTGGCGGGACCAGTCGAACGACATGCCCATCCGCTTGAACGAGCGGCGTTGCTGGTCGATGTTCGCGTACGTCCACTCCTTGGGGTGGATCCCTCGCTTGATGGCGGCGTTCTCGGCGGGGAGCCCGAACCCGTCCCATCCGATGGGGTGCAGCACGTTTTGGCCCCGCATCCAGGCGAACCGGGCCACAGCGTCGCCGCCGCTGAACGCCTCGGCGTGACCCATGTGCAGGTCGCCCGAGGGGTAGGGGAACATGTCGAGCGCGTAGAACCGGGGACGGGACTCGTCCTCGTCGTCGCCCCGGTACAGGTCCTCCCGCTCCCAGACCTCAACCCACTTGGGCTCGATCACACCAGGGTCGTACCTGCGCATGGTGCGGAAATGCTACCGGACGCGGGTCGTTCGACCGGGAGCGGCACGCCTCAGCCGTTGCCGGGGACGGGCCGCGACCGCGCAGGGTGTGTCGGACTCCCGGCTACTCCCAGTGCGGACGCAGCTTGACGACCTCGCACCCTCGGAACGTGTCGTGCTTGTCCCCGATGCATATGTCACGTCCCGGTCCGCCGACCAGCAGTCCCGGGGACTGGCCACTGGCGTAGTCCTTCAGCAGGTCGTTGCCCCGCCCTCCGTACGCCGCCTCGGTCGCGCCGCCCTTGCCGGTAGTCAGGCGGTCGTCGCCGAGGCCCCCGTAGACGATGTCGGGCCCCCTGCCGCCATTGATGACGTCGTCGCCGCCCCGCCCGTAGATGATCTGTGCGCCGTTCATGCCCGTGATGTGGTCGCCTTTCGGCGTGCCCCTGACCACGGTCGGCGACTCCGCCTGGGCCGCAGCCCCCACGACCAGGATCGCCAGGAGCGTCACCCCCACGAACACCTTCCTCACCCTTGCTCCCGGGTTGGCCTTCATCGAACTCGTCCCCCTCCCGTAGCCCTGTTGGGGAACGAGTATCCCCGGTCCGGGGGGGCCGCGCCACCGGCCGGGTGACCAAAGATCCCGCCGAGGGCCCTAGGGCGAAAGCACGGGCGACGGCGCGGGCGTCTCGGTTGAGTCCTCCAAGAAACTCGCCCGCGACGTGACCAGCGTCACTGCGAATCGAACGCGTGTTCGAGAGTATCGCCAGATGAACACGCTCCGTTCCTCGATCGATGAGCTCCAAGCGGAGGACCTTCGCTTCGCAGGAGACGAGCAACTCGAAACCGATTTCGGCGAGCTGGAGCGAGCGGCCGACCTGCTGCTGGCCGAGCGGGCCCGCCGGCTGGCCGAGATCGACCGCCGGGGCTCCTACCGCCGCGACGGGTGCCTGTCGGTCTCCTCGTGGCTGGCCCAGCGGTTCCGGATGGCCTTCTCCGCGGCCGCCGCCCAGGTTCGAGTGGCAAGGGCCCTGGAGGAGATGCCCGCAACCCGGCACGCGCTCCGTGAAGGCGAGATCATTCGCTCGGCCCTGCGCGTGCTGGTAGGAGCACGCGAAGGCCACCTAGAGGGATTCGCTCACGCCGAGGCCACGCTGGTGGATGCGGCGCGGACGCTATCGGTCCGTGAGCTCCACCGCGCCGTCGCGTACTGGCGGCAAGCCGCCGATCACCGCCGGGCGGAGGAGGACGCCGAGTGGCTCTTCGGTCTCCGCCGACTGCACGTGTCCCCCACGCTCGGTGGCATGGTAAGGGTGGATGGCGATTTGGACCCGGAGACCGGACAGACCCTCATCACCGCGCTTCGGTGCGTCCAGGACCCGACGTGCGCTCCGGGGACGGGCCAGGCGTGCGTACCTCAGCGCAGCGCCGAGCCGACGCCCTGAGTGAGATCTGCCGTCACTGGCTGGACGGGGCAGATCGGTCCGAGGTGGCCGGGGAGCGCCCCCACGTCACGGTGACCGTGGACCTGGAGGCGCTGGAGGGCAGGTCGGGCGCCCCCTGCGAGTTCGACGACGTCGGTCCGATCTCGCCCGAGACGGCGCGGCGGTGGGCCTGCGACGCCTC
>DASWJF010000112.1:0-1771 GCA_036397275.1 Actinomycetota bacterium | reverse complement strand
CCCGGAGAACCACACCTGCTCAGCGGCGTAGTTCAGAGGGTCGATGCTGTAGCTCTGCCGGGAGTCGGTGCCGAAGGCGAGGTTCAAGACCCGGATGTTGTATTGGTACCGGCTCGCCAGCACCCACTGCATCCCGGCGATCACGACGGAGACGTCCGTGGAACCGTCTGTCCCGGCCACCTTGACGGACACGAGATTCGCGCCGGGGGCCACGCCCCTCCACTGCCCGCCCGACGTGGCGCCGTTCCCCGAGATGATGCCGGCCATGTGCGTCCCGTGGCCGTAGCGGTCCCAGCCGTCATGGTCCGGCGTGAGGTCCACCCTCGCCAGGAGCCGGCCGTCGAGGTCGGCGGTGGGGGTGACCCCTGTGTCCAGGACCGCCACGGTAACGCCGGCCCCGTTGTAGTTGCCCTCGACCTGCGTCAACCGGATCGACTGGCGCCAGGCCGTGTTGGGTGCCGCCGAGTCGTAGACGGACGTGCTGGTCGAGCTCATGCGGATCCGACCGTCGCCCCACACCAGGCCCACCGAGTCGGATCCGGCCAGCGCCGGCAACTCGGAGGCCGGCAGGCGGGCGGAGAAGGCACCGATGATGGGCAACTCGTGGGTGACGGTCCCACCGAGCCCCGTCACGAGCCGCTCGGCGGCGTCGGTGGAGGGGACCGTCTCCCTGACGATCAGGGGGAGGGTCGATCCCGGAGCGGCCTCTGCGACCCGGGCCACGCCGGGGTCGACCTTGGCCGAGACCAGGGCGGAGCCGTCGGGCAGCGGTTCGAACGCCCCCGCCAGTAGCGCGGCCAGGGTGAGGGCGAGCCCGGCCGCGAGCGCGCGCGGAGCGCGAATCCTCGGGGTCGCGATGCGAACTGATATCGCCGTCCCCACCACAGCCGTCATCCGAACGCCTTCCCTCTTCCCAGGCAATTTCCCGATAGGGACATCGCCCGTCAGTGTCTGGCTCGAGAGGCCTACGCCGCATCGTCCGGCCGGGCACTCCTCGCCCTCGGCCGGGTGATCTGGTTTCGCCGGAAGTCGTAGCCCGGGTGGCCGCCCAGCCTCGAGGCGGCCCGCCGGTCAGCGGTTCAGATCCTCGGGGCGGTCCACGTCGAGGAGGGTCGCCCCCATCGGGTCGAGGGCACGCCACGCGGGCTCGTCGATGACGGCTACCCGGAGCGCCCCGAGGAGCGCCGTGAGGCTCCGCTCGCCTCGGCGAAGGAGCGCGGCTGCGGTTTCCCGGGCGGCCCGTGCCCCGAGCACGGCCGGGAGGGGCCGGTAGGTCTTGCCCTCCTTGAGGGCCACCGCCTCCACCTGGGCTTCGCGGGCCACCTTGAGCATCTCGGCGAGCACGGCGGCGGACAGCTCCGGCATGTCCCCGGCAGCGACGAGCGCGAGCTCGGTCCGGACCTCGGCCAGGCCGGCCGCCAGCCCCGCGAGGGGCCCTTCGCCTTCCGCCGGGTCTCTGGCCACGCGGACCTGGGCTCCGACGGGCGGCTCGGGATCGGGAGCGCCGGGCGCGACGACCACGACGACCTCACGGCACACCTCCGCGAGCCGCCGGATCGCGTGGTGAAGCAGCGGCGCTCCCCGGTACGGCTCCTTCAGCTTGTCGCGACCGAACCGGCTGGAGCGCCCTCCGGCGAGCACGACGCCGGTGACGTCGCCGGCCTGGTCCAGGCTAGCCGTCCGCGTCGGTGGCCGCGGGCTCGCGGCTCTGGACGAACGCGAAGCCGAACCGGCCCTTGATGCACAGGTGGCCGTTCGTGATGTCGTGGTC
>DASWJF010000111.1:0-6779 GCA_036397275.1 Actinomycetota bacterium | reverse complement strand
GGTTCACCGAGTACCACCTGGAGCGGCGGATGAAGAGCCTCCCCATCCTGGCCGGGAGCCTGGCGCCGTGAGCACGTACCTCTCCGACATCGATCCCACGAGGGTCCCCGGCCACGTCGGCATCGTGATGGACGGCAACGGGCGGTGGGCCACGCAGCGCGGGCTGCCCAGGACCGAGGGCCACGCGGCGGGGGAGCAGGCCATGTGGGACACGGTGCAGGGCGGTGTGGAGGTGGGCCTGAGGTGGCTCACCATGTTCGCGTTCTCCACGGAGAACTGGAACCGGCCGAAGGCCGAGGTCCGGTACCTGATGGAATTCAACCGCGGGCTGCTCCGACGGCGGCGGGACGAGCTGCACGGCATGAACGTGCGGGTCCGGTTCCTGGGCCGCCGCGACTGGCGCGTCCCCCGCTCGGTGCTCCGGGAGATGGAGGTCTCCGAGGAGCTCACCCGGGACAACACCGGGATGACGCTGACCATCGCCTTCAACTACGGCGGACGGGTCGAGATCGTGGACGCGGTGAAGAGGATCCTGGCCGAGCACGACGCGGGCCGGCTCCGGGGCGAGAAGCTCACGCCCGAGAGCATCTCGTCGCGGCTGTACCATCCCGACACGCCGGACCCCGACCTCATCATCCGAACCAGTGGCGAGGAGCGGATCTCGAACTTCCTGCTGTGGCAGGCGGCCTATTCGGAGCTGTACTTCACGCCGGTGCTGTGGCCGGACTTCGACCGCGAGCACCTGTACGAGGCCATCCGGGACTTCCAGAAACGAAGTCGCCGCTTCGGCGCCGTTCCTGACGAGGAGTGACCGCGCTCAGGCGAGCGACAGTCCGCCCAGCAGGCCGGTCAGGTGGTAGGCCGCGAGCACGACGAACGCGATCGACGGCCACACCAGAGCTCGGGGGGCGCTTCCAGTAGAGCAGGGCGCTGCACGCCGCAACCAGCGCGAGCTTGACCGGTGTGCCGACGGCCAGCACGAAGGGGTTGAGCTCGCTCGCCGTGCCGGCCCCGATCGCGGCGTCCGAGAGGATCGCGTCGAGCACGTTCAGGCCATTCAGCGAGCGCGCCGAGAGGGCGCGCCTTGGCCTCCTCGATCCCCTCGTCGAACCCCTCCGCGGCCCCGGGCCACACCGCGACGAGGAGGAAGGGCGCCGAGGGGACGTAGCCGAGCGGACCCGCTCCCGCGACGAGCGCCACCCCCACAAGCGCGATGCCAACCGCCGACGCGCAGACGCGGATCGTGGCGAGCGTGCTCACCGTATGCGCCACCGATGAGGTCTCGATCGGTCCGATGACGTCGCGCCTCCAGATCGTAGCGAGCAGAATCGCCGCGATCGGCATGTAGGCCACCAGATACAAGACCGTTACGAACGTGAACGGCCCCCACGGGAGGAAGAACAGGACGATGGCGGTAGAGGTCACCCGCCCCCAGAGCCCGAGCGTCGTCGGGCCGCTCCGAATGAGTACACCTGTCGGTGAGGCCGGACGAAGGCCTGGTCGCGGCGGATCGTCGCGGGGTCCACCGGGTGGAGATCCGGCGGGGTTGGAAGCTGCCGGTCGCGGGGTGTGAGGAGCCGGACCGGCTCGTAGCACTGCGAGCACCACATCACGTCGGGCCACAGCCGGGCGCCGCACTTCCGGCACAGTCTCGGCGCGGTCATGCCCCTCCTCGGTCGAAGCGCTCATGTTCGGCATCGGCCTGGCGCGGGTGTTGCTTGAAGGGGCCGCGGCCGGTTAGCGGATGGGCGTGGTGAAATCGTCGGCCCGTCGCCGGGCGGGCCGGACCGAGGGGACCTTCCGATCCGCTCGGAGCGAGCGCGGCTGCCGCTCCGGCCGCCAGGCGCTCCACAGTACCAACCCTGCGATGACGGAGTAGGCGCCGAGGAGCACGATCATCAGCGCGATGGCCGGCCTGCCGACGGCTTGAGCCAGGACCGCGGGCATGCTGTACAGGCCGGCCCCGGCCGCAACCACTGCGGCGGTAAGCACGAGCTTGCCGGCGATGGCGGGCGTGGTCGGGCCACCCCGCAACAGCGACGAGCACCGCTCCGGCGAGACCTCGTCTTGGTGGATGGCCGGCGCCGGCGCGTGGACGATGCGCAGGTCGTCGAAGGCGAGCGCACGATCGTCCGACGCCTCGGGCAGCCGGACGACGGGCTCGAAGCACTGGCCGCACCAACCGATTCCAGGGGAGAGCCCGGCGCCACAGTTCCAGCAGGTGTCCATCAGTCGCGCTCCGTCGATCCCATGGTAGGAGCCACGCTCGGCGGCCGGATCGGCCGTTCGTCCATTTCCCGCCTCCCCCATCCGCGGCTACTTCCACGGCTGCGGGCGCGGCGGCCGGTACACTGGCTCCCACGCCAGCGGCCGCCGCCAGCGGCCGGGAAGGAGGCCCGAGCCATGCCCGACCTCATGGAGGTCATCACCGCCCTCGCCAAGCGCCGGGGCATCGTGTTCCCGTCGAGCGAGATCTACGGCGGGCTCCGGTCGTTCTGGGACTACGGTCCGCTCGGGGTCGAGCTGAAGCGGAACATCAAGGCCGCGTGGTGGCGGGCCATGGTGCAGCTCCGAGACGACGTGGTCGGCCTGGAGAGCTCGGTCATCATGTCGCCCCGGGTGTGGGAGGCGAGCGGCCACCTCCGGTCGTTCACCGACCCCCTGGTGGAGTGCCTGAACTGCCACCAGCGATTCCGGGCCGACCACCTGCCCGGCTTCCACGCCCCCCAGTCGGGGCACGAGGAGGACGAGAGTACGGTGGACATGGCCCACGGGCCGAAGTGCCCGAACTGCGGGCACGACCGGTTCACCGACCCCCGCAACTTCAACCTGATGTTTAAGACCTACATGGGGCCGGTGGAGGAGGACGCAGCCACCGTGTACCTGCGGCCGGAGACGGCCCAGGGGATGTTCGTCGACTTCGCCACCGTCCAGCAGGCCACCCGGAAGAAGATCCCCTTCGGCATCGCCCAGCAGGGCAAGTCGTACCGGAACGAGATCACGCCGGGGAACTTCATCTACCGGACCCGCGAGTTCGAGCAGATGGAGATGGAGTTCTTCGTCGAGCCCGGGACCGACGAGGAGTGGCACGAGTACTGGATCAACGAACGGTTCCAGTGGTACGTGGACCTGGGGATCCGAAAGGAGAACCTGCGGGTACGCGAACACACGAAGGACGAGCTGTCGCACTACTCGAAGCGGACGGTGGACGTCGAGTACCGCTTCCCGTTCACGGACTGGGGGGAGCTGGAGGGCATCGCCAACCGGACCGACTTCGACCTGAAGGCGCACGCGAAGGCGAGCGGCGAGGAGCTCACGTACTTCGACCAGGAAAGGGAAGAGCGCTACTACCCGTTCGTGATCGAGCCGGCGGCCGGTGTGGACCGGGCGATGCTGGCGTTCCTGATCGACGCCTTCCGGGAGGAGGAGGCGCCCACGGCCTCCGGCGGGACCGAGAAGCGGACCGTGCTGGCCCTCCACAAGGACCTCGCGCCGGTGAAGGTGGCCGTGCTGCCGCTGTCGCGGAACGAGACTCTGACGCCGGACGCGCGGGCTGTCTTCGACGTGCTAAAGCCCCACTGGATGTGCGACTTCGACGACGCCGGGTCCATCGGGCGACGGTACCGGAGGCAGGACGAGGTCGGCACGGCGTTCTGCGTGACCGTGGACTTCGACACGCTGGAGGACCGGCAGGTCACGGTCCGGGACCGCGACACGATGCGTCAGGACCGCATCCCGGTCGACATCCTCCTCGCCTACCTGCGGGAGCGTCTGTGAGGGTGGCCGAGCGCGACCCACCCGAGACCGTGGACGGCCTACGCGTCCGGCAGGGATGGGTCGGCCTGTACGCCGCGGCGTTCTTACTGATGCTCCTGGCCGGCGCCATCCTGATGATCGCGGCCCTCGGTTCGCTGAGCTCGATCCGGCTGCTGTGGGCCTCCGCAGCCTTCTCCGTCTCGGCCATGGTGGCCGCGGTCGCCGGCGTGGTGGCCCCCCGGCGGTGATCGTGCGATCGCCCCCGGCCGTCTCGCTCCTCGTCCTGCTCCTGATGGGGCCGGCGTGCTCCGGCTCCGAGCCGTCGGACTCCGCGACGGGGGCGCCGGTCCCCTCGTCGCCGGAGTCCGTCTCCCCGGCGCCGGCCGGACCTCGTTCGGCCCAGGCCGCCCTGGCGCGGCTCTGCGAGTACCCGCCGCCGCAGGCGCCTTCGGGCGGGGCCGCGGAGGGCCCGACCCCGGCGGCCATCGCCCAGGTCGAGCGGCAAGTGCAGGAGATCCGAGGCCTTCGGTTCACCGAGCCGGTCTCCGTGAGCGCCGCGTCGCATGCCGAGCTGGTGAACGGCCTGGAGCGATCCTTCGACTCGGCCTACCCCGCGGAGCTGTACGAGCGGCGGACCTCGGCGTGGCAGGCCATCGGGGTGATCCCGCCCACCACGGGCGTGCGGGAGGCGCTGGAGGAGTTCGCCGGAAGCCAGGTGATCGGGTACTACGACACGGTCTCCGGCGAGCTGGTGTTCATGGGGGCGGAGGATCCCACGGCGTTGGAACGCGTCACCCTGGCCCACGAGCTCACGCACGCCGTCGATGACCAGCACTTCGGACTGGAGCGGATCGACCGGCTGGCGAACACCTGCCGGGACGAGGCGTTCCAAGCCGCGGTGGGCATGGTGGAGGGCAACGCCACCTACTTCATGCTCGTCTACGCGCAGCGGTACCTGACGATCGAGGAACAGCTCGAGATCGGCCTCCAGGCCCCCCCGTCCACCGAAGGCATCCCGGAGTTCATCCTGGCGATGCAGTCGTGGCCGTACACGGCGGGGCTGTTGTTCGTGCAGGCCCTGCAGGCCCGGGGCGGGATCGAGGCCGTGAACCGGGCCTTCACCCACCTCCCGATGTCCACAGAGCAGATCATCCATCCCGAGCGGTACCCGAACGACGTGCCCAGGCCGGTGGACGTGCCGGACCTGGCGCCGGAGCTGGGGGGAGGGTGGACCGACCTCGACGTGATGGGTCTGGGAGAGGCGTTCCTGTCGATCATGCTCGGGCTGGAGCTCGACCGGACCACCGCGGATGCCGCGGCGGCCGGGTGGGACGGGGGGATCTACCGGGCCTGGGCGAACGGCGACCGGGTCGCGGTGGTCCTGTCCACGGTCTGGGACCGGCCGGAGGACGCGAGCGAGTTCGCGGCGGCGATGACCGAGTACATCGGCGACCGTGACGGGGTGTCGGCGATGGTCACCCCCGTGGATGGGGAGCGCGTGCAGGTGCTGTTCGCCTCCGACGCCACGACCCTGGACGCGCTACGGTCCGCGGGGTACTGACCGCCGACCCTACCGCGACAGGCGCCTAGCGTGGCTTGGCGTAGCCCGCGATCTCCTCGGAGAAATCGACCGCGACGTAGGACTCGTCGCCTACAACCCAGGCGTCGTGCCCGGCCGAGATCTCGTACACGTCTCCCGGGCCGGCCTCGCCTTCGGCGCCGTCGTCCATGACCACGTGGATCCGCCCCGAGATCACGAAGCCCTTGTGGTGGACCTGGCACGAGTCGGTCCGCGCGATCGGCTTCACGCTGGTGGACCACCGCCACCCGGGCTCGAGAGTGGCCCGTCCCACCACGACCGAGCCGGCCTTGGCGACCTCGGCCTTCCCGTGCTCGAAGGTCCGGACGTCTGCCTCCTTGTCGATGTTCCTCACCTCGAGCGTCATGGTTCCTCTCCTCTCGTCGGCGCCAGAACACTAGTCCGAGACCTTCGACTTGGCTAGACGCGAAGGCCGGGGGGCCGGCCTCTCGCCGCCCTGGTTCCGTACACTGACCGTCTCGAGGCATCGAGGCACGTCCGGAGGCTCGCACATGGCCAAGTACGTCCACGACTTCTCCGAGGGCAACAAGGACATGAAGGACCTCCTCGGCGGCAAGGGCGCGAACCTCGCCGAGATGACCAACATGGGCCTCCCGGTGCCCCACGGGTTCACCCTCACGACCGAGGCCTGCCTGGGCTACCTCGAACGCGGCGACTGGCCCGAGGGACTGATCGACGAGGCTGAGGAGCACCTCGTCCGGCTCGAGCACACGATGGGCAAGACCCTCGGCGATCCCACCGACCCGCTCCTCGTGTCGATTCGGTCCGGCGCGAAGTTCTCGATGCCGGGGATGATGGACACCGTCCTCAACCTCGGGCTGAACGAGGACTCGCTGAAGGGCCTCGCGCATCAGACCGGGGACGACATCCGGTTCGCGAACGACACCTACCGCCGGTTCATCCAGATGTTCGGGAAGATCGTGATGGGCGTGCCGGCCGAGGCCTTCGAGCATGCGCTTGACGCGGCCAAGGAGCGCAAAGGCCGCGGCGCTCAGGATACGGATCTCGACGCCGACGACCTCCGCGCGCTGATCGACGAGTTCCTCGAGATCTACGAGCAACGGACCGGCAGCGCGTTCCCGACCGACCCCCGGGCGCAGATGCGCCTCGCGACCGAGGCCGTCTTCAAGAGCTGGAACGGCAAGCGCGCGGTCGACTACCGCCGCCAGAACAAGATCCCCGATGACCTCGGCACCGCCGTGAACGTCGTGGCCATGGTGTTCGGGAACCGCGGCGAGGACTCGGGGACCGGCGTGGCGTTCACGCGCGACCCGGCAACGGGCGAGAAGGTCCCCTACGGCGACTACCTCCCGAACGCGCAGGGCGAGGACGTCGTCGCCGGGATCCGCAACACGCTCCCGCTCGCCGAGCTCGGGGAGCTCGACCCGGTGTCGTATGGCGAATTGCTCCAGGTCATGCACAC
>DASWJF010000110.1:0-1503 GCA_036397275.1 Actinomycetota bacterium | reverse complement strand
CCCGCGAGAAGGGCGAGCCGATCTCCTCGTCGGGGTTGCAGACGTAGGTGATGGAGCCGAACCCGTCGAACCCGGCCTCCTGGAGGACCTCGACGGCGAAGAACCCGGTGAGGAGCCCGCCCTTCATGTCGGAGACCCCGGGGCCAAGGGCCCGGTCGGCCTCGATCCGAAACGGCCGCTCCGCCACCGTCCCCTGGTCGAACACGGTGTCCGTGTGGCCGATCATCAGCACGCGCGGCCCGCCGCTCCCCTCGAGGCGCCCGATGACGAGGTCGCCGAGCCGAGGCTCGCCCTCCGCGGGCACGTGCGGGATGCGCTCGGCCTTCCACCCGCCGGCCTCGAACCGGTCGAGGCACATCTCGGCGATGGCGTTGACGCCCTCCGGCGTGAACGAGCCGCAATCGATATCGACCATCGCCCGCAGGGCCTCGACGAACTCGTCGTACCGGCGCGCGGCGATCCGCTGGAGGTGCCCGGGATCCATGGTGACCAAGTATAGGTGGGAGCCCAGGCGCGGGCCGGCCATCGTTAACGCACTCGAAACACGCCGGATATTGCGGCGATACACACATGCCCTATAACCGCGGGGAACCGGTCAAGAGGGAGGTGTGTCGTGCCGATCGACTCCGGCGATACCGCGTGGGTGCTGGCGTCCGCGGCCCTGGTGATGTTCATGACACCCGGGCTCGCCCTGTTCTACGGCGGTCTGGTCCGGGCCAAGAACGTGCTGGGGATCGTGATGCAGTCGTTCGTGGCCCTGGCGCTCGTGTCGGTGCTGTGGGTGGTGGTGGGCTACACCATCGCGTTCGGGCCGGACCGCGGGCTGGTCATCGGAGGCCTGGACTTCCTGGGCCTTCGGGGGGTCGGCGCGGAACCGACCGCCCTCGCCCCCACCGTGCCGGCCTCGGCCTTCATGGCGTTTCAGCTGATGTTCGCCATCATCACGCCGGCCCTCATCACCGGGGCGTTCGCCGAGCGGATGAAGTTCTCCGGGTACCTGATGTTCCTGGGCCTGTGGTCGGTGCTGGTGTACGCGCCGCTCGCCCACTGGGTGTGGGGCGGCGGCTTCCTCGGCGCGAACGGCGTGGGGGCCATCGACTTCGCCGGGGGCACGGTGGTGCACATCAACGCGGGGGTCGCGGCGCTGGCGGCGTGCCTGTACCTCGGCAAGCGCCGGGGGTACGGATCGAAGCCGTTCGTTCCGCACAACGGACCCATGGTGATCCTGGGCGCCGGCATCCTGTGGTTCGGGTGGTTCGGGTTCAACGCGGGGAGCGCCCTGGCCGCGGGCGGCCTCGCCAGCAGCGCCTTCGTGGCCACGCACCTCGGCGCCTCGGCGGCGGTGCTCGGGTGGCTGATCCTGGAGTGGCTCCGACACGGTAAGGCCACCACGATCGGGGCGGCGACCGGTGCGGTGGCGGGACTGGTGGCCATCACCCCGGCGTCGGGATACGTCGGACCGTGGGCCGCGCTCGCCATCGGGTTCGCGGCGGGAGCCGTGTG